>NZ_JBSGBY010000012.1:0-37454 GCF_053601505.1 Nocardia sp. NPDC004722 | reverse complement strand
CGTCTCCGGCCGGGGTGCCGCCGGTGCTGCCGGGCTGGGTGCCGCCCGGGGCGCTGCCGGGGGTGGTGCCGCCGGGCTGGCCGGATCCGGGTTGGCCGCTGCCCGGGTCGCCCGCGGCGGGTTGGCCGGTGCCGGGTTGACCCGAGGCGGGTTGACCCGTGGCGGGTTGACCGGATGCGGGCTGACCCGAAGCGGGTTGGCCCGTGGCCGGTTGGCCGGTTCCGGGTGGGGTTACGGCCGGTGGAGTGCCGGGTTGGGTTGCGCCCGGGGCGGTTACGACCGGGAGGGTGCCGGAGATCGGCTGGACGGTGCCGGGGACGCTCACGGCGGGGAGCTTGGGGAACGCGCCGACGGTCCAGGCGTAGTCCTGGAACGGGAGGGGGTTGGTGAACTGGGCCGGGTTGGCGTAGGTGACCGGATCCGGTGCGAGGGCGCGGGTTTCGCAGTGGGTGCCGCCGTTGGTGGTGTCGACCGGGCGGCCGTTGACCCAGGTGGAGGTGACCGTCGGGGCGATGGGGACGTAGGTGCGGACGGCTGCCACGGTGGTGACGGCGTGGGAGCGGGCTCCAGGCGGGGCGGCGGCATCCTCGAGGACGACGACATCACCGGTGCCGAGGACGGCCGCGCCGGAGGGCGGGTCGGCCGGTTCGGGGGCGGCTTGGAGTCCGGGCGGTCCGGCGACCGGCCCGCCGAGGACGGTGGCGGCGGACATGGCCAGCGCGGAAGCGACTGCGGCACCGGAGATCACGGCCGCGCGCGGGGCGTAGCGGCCGATGGCCGAGCCGGTGTCGATGCTGCGGAAGGCGGCGATGGCCGCGCCCACCGCGGCGGTGTGCGCCGGATCGGGCGACATGACGACCGGCCGTCCCAGGTCGGCCAGCACCCGCGCCACCTCGGCGGGACGGGCCGCGCCGCCGGTCAGCAGCACCCGGTCGATCTCCTCCATGTGCAGCCCGGCCCGGTGCACCACCGACCGGACCAGCCGCAGCGAGTTGCGAATGTGCCAGCTGCGCAGGCGATTCGTATCCGAGGCCGGAACCACGGCCGAGACCGGCTGGGTGTTCTGCGGCGCGATGCTGCGGGCATAGCGGGCGAGCAGCGTGCCCAGCGGGCGGCCGCCGTACTCGTACGAGCGCTCGGCGCGGCCGAGGATGCCGCGCTCGTCGACGTCCGCCTCGGTGCGCACCACGGCCAGGTCAAGGCTGTTGCCGCCGAGATCGTAGACCAGGGTGAGCCCGGATTCGGAGATGCCGTACTCCTCGTCGAGCCATTCGACCGCGGCCACCGCTTCGGGCATGAGGGTGACGTCCGCCGCGCCGGACCAGTCCAGCGCCCGTCTCAACCGCGTGACGTGTTTGTCCGAATAGCAAGCGGGATAGGTGGTTACGGCGGGCGCCTCGGGCGCGTTCGTCTCGATGAGCCCGTTCACCACCGCGGCCACCAGATCCGCCGGGGACCAGATGCGGCCGCCGATGACCACCGGGTCCGGCTCGGACGTGAGATCGGCGAAGTCGGTGACCACCGGGGCGAAGCGGGGAATTCCCCCGATATGCGGGCCGCCGGCGCTGTCGAAGGTGACAGCCGTCCGGCGAACTCGCACCGCGGGCCGGTTCCGATCACCGGCCGTTGTCGCCCATACAGAGTTCACTGTGCCGATGCTCATGCCAAAGCCAACTGTCATCGCTATCCCGTCAACGCACCGAGACCACGGCCTCCACGGGCGTACCAACCATGTGGTCGCGGTCGTTTACCAAACAGCTGGTTCAGGTTAACTGGCGTTAGCGGGGGATGAATATCGAATCGGGGGAAAAGATTTCGCGTCCAGTAGCGAAGGTGGCGAATCTACTGGTCAGGCAATATCGGCAGCAAGATCAAATCCAACTGCGGGACAAAAGCAACCGAACAGTCTTTCTCGGTGGCTACAACGCAGCGAACAAATAATTCATACCAACCGGTAGGCAAGTGGTGTCCGAAAAACAAAACCGCAACGTCAGTTTCGGAGTGTGAATTACCGATCACTGGTCGGTAGCTACCCGGGAATCCCCCACGCGGGCCGCTTCACCGTCCGTGATTCGCGACGAAATCTTCTGTACTACCGCTGATGTCGTTCCGAGCAAACGCGGCATTACAACTCGCACAACGGCATCGGTACGTCGCGTACGCGGACAACAAGAGCATTCGCAGCCGAGGCCGCACCGGATGCCTTGCGTGGCGCAGAATGTCAGCGGATCCGGCATGGAGACGGCATCGAGAACGACGAAGGCCGCCGCACGCGATGCGTGCGGCGGCCTCGGCTACAAACTATGACTACCGCCGGACGAGGAGCGGGAGCTTGCGGCGGGGGCGGTTGACCGCGCCGCCACGAATGGCGTGCGGCTGACGCCCACCGACCAGTCGGTCGAAATCGCCTGCGCTGTGGGCGGGTTGGGTCAGGCGACCGGCATTGAAATCGTCCACGAGCTGACGCACGGTCTGCTGCGCGCACGACTTGTTGGTCCCGATGAATCCGGTCGGACCGCGCTTGATCCAGCCGGTGACATACGTACCGGGCACCACCGCGCCGCCGGACTCCTCGGTCACCCGGCCGTCGGTGTTGGGGATGATCCCCGACCGTTCGTCGAACGGCAGCCCCGGCAGCGCCACACCGCGATACCCGACCGAAGCCAGCACCAGCCCGGCGTCGAGAGTCTCGACGTCCTCGGTCGCGACCGCGTGCACCCGGCCGTCATCGCCGGTGACGAGCTCGTTGCGCACCACCTCGACCCCGGTCACCCGATCCACCCCGGCGATCGCCGTGGGCGCGGACAGGTACCGGAACACGATGCGCTTGCGGCCGCCCACGGGCCGATCCGCCAAGCCGCGCAACAGCTTCAGCTTGTGCTCGACCTTCTGCGACATGCCCTCGACAGGTTCGGGAATCTCGCCCTCGACCACGATGTCGACATCCGCACCCAGCAGGCCCACGAATTCCGGCACGGTGAAGGCGGATTCGGCCGGACCACGCCGCCCGAGGATCACGACCTCCTCGATATTGCTGCGCCGCAACGCGGTCAGCGCCCGCTGCGAGACATCGGTACCGGCCAGCAGTTCGGGATCGCTGGTCAGGATGCGTGCCACGTCCAGCGCCACATTGCCGTTGCCGACGATCACCGCACGCCGCTGCGACAGGTCGAAGTGCCGCGCCGCCTGCGCCGGATGGCCGTTGTACCAGGCCACGAAGTCGGTGGCGGAGACGCTGCCGGGCAGACCCTCCCCCGGGATGCCGAGCTTGCGATCCGAGGACGCGCCGACGGCGTAGATCACCGCGTGATGGTGCGCCAGCAGCTCCTCGTGCGAGACATGCTCGCCCACATTCACATTCAGATACGAGCCGAATCCCGGCTGCGCCGAGATCACGTCGAAGAGCTCGCTCACCTTGCGGGTCTTGGTGTGATCGGGCGCGACACCGAAGCGGGCCAGGCCATACGGCGTGGTCACCCGGTCGAACACGGTCACGGAAACGCCGGGCTGCGTGAGCAATTCGTCGGCCGCGTACATGGCCGAGGGTCCCGACCCGATGACCGCCACCCGCAACGGTTCCCGCCGCTTGACCTCGGCCGCCGGAATCGGCTGCGCCAGCAGTGGCCGCGGCCGCTCCTGCCGGTAGAAGTCGGCGTTGATCTCGATGAACGGAAGCTGTTCCTCGGTAAGCTTTTTCGTCGAGGTGATGGCGTCGACCGGGCACGCGGTGGCGCACGCACCACAGTCCACGCACGCCTGCGGGTCGACGTAGAGCATCTCCGCGGTCAGGAAGTCGGGCTCATCCGGCGTCGGATGGATGCAGTTGACCGGGCAGGCGTATACGCACGAGGCGTCGCTGCAACAGGATTGGGTGACTACGTACGGCATTGGACGCTCCCCTTTCCTAGGCTGCCTTGCCGGAGCGGATCGGCTCCGAGCGGTAGCGCGAAGCCTGGCCGTCGATGCCGAACAGCTTCCAGACCTGCTTGGAGATCGGGTTCATCAGGCCGATGTCCTTGGCCAGCGCGCGCACGTCGATGAAGTAGTCGGCGAAGACCTTCTTGGCCTCCTTGGAGCCGTAGAACAGCTCCTTGCGCACCGAATCCGGAATGTCGAACTCCTGGAAGAACTTCTTGGGCGGCGTCGCGATGGAACGGCCCAGGATGAACATGACGATCGGCATGGCGACCGAGAGCACGAACCGGTTGGCGACATTGCCCTCGGGCACGTGCTGCTTGAGGAACTCGTGCGCGAAGGAGATGTGGCGCGCCTCCTCGGCGACGTGGATCGACATGACGCCGCGCATGATCGGGTGCACCTCCTCACCCGAACGCAGGATCTGCTTCTGGATGTGGTCGATCGGCTCCTCGCCGGCGAGCACGGCCATGAAGAACAGGTTCGGGAACATGATCGCGATCGGGACGCCGAGCAGCCGGAACTGCTTGACCAGCGGGCCCATGCCGGGCACGTCCGCGCCGATGCGGTTCACCATCTCCTGGAACATCAGGGTGTGGTTGAGCTCTTCGGACATCTCGTGGGTGCAGTACCGGAATTCCGGGTCACCGTTGGCGAGGCCGAAGGTGTGGTTGACCATGCCGCTGATCAGGATGGACTCGAACTGCAGGCCGACCTTGGCGATATTGGCCTGGCGGTACTTGCCGAGCGCGATCTGCTGCTCGACCGGCAGCGACTGGTACCACTCGTGGCGGCCGAGCGGGTCCGCGGATTCCGGCAGGATCCAGCGCTCGGGACGGGCGTCGGCGTCGAAGTCCGGGTTGTCCCAGTCGATGTCCTCGTAGGGGTCGAAGTGCTTGTTCACCGACCCTTCCGAAAGCAGCAGCAGCTTGTTCGCGTACTCCTGGGCTTCGGCCACCACGGGGTCTTCGATGGGCGTCGTGGTCGGAGACATCGTCGTCACCTCTCCAGTTGGGGGGAGCGTTTATCTGTTCCCCATAGTTACACCAAACAAGAGAGGCGTCAACAACGTGTTCGCACCATGCTTGCAGAAGTTAGCGGGACTTGGCATGTACAGACATACGAACCCGCGAGTAACCGAGCAAATGATCAATTCAGAGGGCGGCCACCCGCACGACACGCCGGAACAACCCGGTGATCGAATGATGGCGATGGCCTGAGGAATCCTGCTCGAGCAACGCCTGCCGGGCCGCCAGCGCCGCGCCGTCGGCGATCGTGCGCTCCGGATCCGACGCCACCACGACCGGCCGCGCCAACTCCTTGGCCAGCACCTGCGCCACCTCCGGCGGGCGGGCCGCACCGCCGACCACCAGGATCCGATCCACATCGGCCATGGTCACATCCGCGATGCGCAGGCATTTGTAGACCAGTGCCAGCGACCGGCGAATGTGCTCGCTGCGCAGTTCACCCGAATCCGCGTCCGAGAGCCCGCGCGGCACCACCTGGGCGCCCGCGGTGCGCCGCAACTTGCGAGCCACCATGTCACCGAAGGCCCGGCCGCCGTACTCGACCGAATGCAGCGGCAACCCGACCACCGGATTACTGGGCGCGCCCATGCCGACCCGCAGCAGCGTGATGTCCAGCCCCGACCCGCCGAGGTCGTACACCAGCGCCAAACCCGGTGTGAGCGGCCCACGTTCGGCCGCCAGCCAGGTGACGGCGGCGATCGGCTCGGCCACCAGCGTGGCCCGCGACAGCCCGACACCATCGAGCGCGGAGCGCAGATCCGCGACCAGATTGGCCGAGTAACCGGCCGGATGGGTCACCGCGATACCGGCCTCCCCGCTGTCCAGCGGTTCGGCCGGGGGCTTGCCCAGCACCTCCGTCACCACGCTGAACGCCACCGTCGCCACCAGGTCCGCCGCCGAGAGGGCGCGATGCCCGACCCGCGCGACGGGAGCCCCGCGCTGGGTGAGATCGGCGAAATCGGTGATGACGCGGCCGTGCCGGGGAATGCGGCCGACGCGTGCGGTACCGGAACTGTCGAAGGTGAGGGTGCTGCGCCACGTCGTGGGCGGGAGCTGGGCCCCGCGGCGGCCGGGCGGATGTTTTCCGGATCGATCGGCCGCTGTCGAGCAGACCGTATTCACCGTGCCGATAGACAAACCCACGCCGAACGCCATCATCCACCTCGATCTGTCGAGCCGTAATTGCCAGCGCGTCTGACCCGACCCGAATTCATGCAACTCCTGCGCCGGATGCTTGCCAACCACCGGACACGAAGTTGTCCGCACGTGCGCCGCATTGCCGCGACAACCTTGCTGTCCAGGCAGGCGGCGGTAGTCCGGGGCCGCGCGTTTCGCGGTCGCGAAAAGTTTGCCCAGCTTCGTCGGTTCGCCGGATATGGGACAGAAGGTGCCGAACGGTTCGCCTGTGGCGGGTGCTACGAAAAACGCCCCCGCCCTGGAAGATCCAGAGCGGGGGCGAGCGTTCGCCGGGCCTGCGACTACTTCGTGGCGGGCGTGGCCAGCATGTTCGTGCTCAGCACCGACACCACGCTGTAGGCGAGGTTGAGCAGGTCCGCGCTGACACCGGTATTGCCGAGCAGCATCTTGGCCAGCGGGCCGAAGAACTTGATGGCCGACTGCACCAGCGTGCTCATGGTGTCCACATCCAGGCCGCCGCCGTCCGACTTGGACTTCGGCGACTGGGGCTGCGCACCCGGGGTCTGCGCACCCGGATTCGCCTGCGCGCCAGGGGCGGCCGGGGCCGGAGTCTGCGCGCCGCCCTGGGTGCCGGGCGCTTGCCGTTTCGGCCCACGCGGATCCGCCACCGGCTTCACCGCCGGAGCGGCACCCGGCACGCCACGCTGCGCCGGAACCACCTGCGGCGCGGCCTGACCCGGCTGCGCGGCGGGCAGGGTCGGCTGGATCTGCACCTGCGGTGCGGGCGGGGTCTGAGCCTGCGGTGCGGGCGGAGTCTGAGCCTGCGGCGCGCCACCCTGCTGGGCCAGACCCAGGAAGGTGTCGGCCAGCTGCTGGAAGGCGTCCAGTCCACCCGGGAGCGCCGGTTCACCCGGATTCGCCTGCGCCGGAGCGGGAGCGGGCGGCACCTGCGCGGCCTGAGCGGAAGGCTGCCCCGGCACCTGCGCCTGCGGTTGCACCGGCGGCACCTGCGCCGGAGCCACCGGACGCGGGGTTTCCACCGGGGCGGGAACCTGCGCCTGCGGGGCTACCGAGGGCGGGGTCACCGGCTGCGGCGTCTCCACCGGCGGCGGCACCTGCGCCTGGGCGGGCTGCGCCGGAATCGGCTGTCCCGGTTGGGTTCCCGGGGCGGTCGCCTGCTCGGCGTCGGCGGGCACCGGCACGCCGAGCAGGTAGGACGCGATGCCGGTGACGATGGTGACCGCGTGCTTGAGCTGTCCCTCCGGGCTTTCCAGCTGCGCCGCGTCCTCCGCGTTCGCGCCGTTGCCCATCTCCAGGAACACGTCCGGCACGGTGGTGAGCGCGGGACCGGCGATATCGGCGCGGGTCTGCAGTCCGTCGACCGCGCCGTTGTATCCGGCGACCTGATATCCGGCCTGCACGTAGGCGTCCCGCATGGCCTTGGAGGCGGCCAGTCCGGCGCCGGACTGCACCTCGCTGACCTTGGCGTCGGGCACCGGCAGCTGCGGCACGATGAGGTGGAAGCCGCGCCCGGTGGCGGGCCCGCTGTCGGCGTGGATGCTGAGGGCGACATCCGCGCCGGAGGCATTGGCCGCCTGCGCGCGTTCGTCGACGCAGCCACCCCAGCCGGTGTCGTCCGGCCGACTCATGACCACGTGCGCGCCGAGCCCCTCGAGCGAGGTGCGAACCAGCTGCGCCACATTCCAGTTGATGGTGTGCTCGGCGACGCCGTGCAGGCTGGTCATGCCCGTGGTCTGGCACGCCTTGGTGCCACCGCGGCCATCACTGACCTGCTTGTTCTCGTCCTGAGTGTGATTCGGACCCTGATGACCGGGGTCCAGGAAGATGGTCTTGCCGGCGAGCTTCTGCGGCAGCTCGGGCAGAGCGGGTGCGGCCAGAGCAGCGACCGGAACGATTCCGGCCACGGCGGTGATCGCCGCCGCGGTGACGGCGGTGCAGATTCCGGCCTTGGTGATGCTTGGCTTCATAAGCGGACGGCGCTCGGGGCGGAGCGCCCCTCCCTTCCCACTAGTAACACCAGACCCAGCAGTTCACTCCGGTAACTCTGGCAACATCAGTTACCTTCTGGCAAGCTTCGTGATGAAACCGTTATAAGTGGTCGGACGTCCAGAAACAGCTGATCAGAGCGCTGACGGACACGTCGGGCAAACGACCACACCGCCCACTATCCCGTAATCGGCCGCCGTAATCCGGACGACGCGCCCGGGACGGCGCGCCACAAACACGACCGCCTCGCACGACGATTCGTGCGAGGCGGTCGGCAAGCAGGACCCGGGGCGGGACGATCAGGCCGGGACGATCTTGTCGCCGTCCACTTTGACCGCCTTGGCGTCGAGCGCGCGCGGGGCCGGGCCGCCCGCGACGGTGCCGTCGAGGTGGAAACTGCTGCCGTGGCACGGGCACTTGATCAGCCCGTTGGCGACCTCGTTGACCTTGCAGCCCAGGTGGGTACAGGTCGATGAGAAGCCCTGGAATTGGCCCGCGGTGGGCTGGGTGACGACCGTGTCACCCGCGATGACGCCGCCGCCGACCGGCACATCCTTGGTGTAGGCCAGTTCGTCGCCGTCCTTCTTGGCGGCGGGGTCGTCGGCCTTGGCGGCCGACGGGTTGGGGGCGGCCGAGGCCGGTTGGTTCGAAGCGCTGCTGCATCCCGCCACGGTGAGGGCGGTGGCGGCGACCGCGGTGGCGGCCAGGGCGGTACGGCGGTCCACGGCGAATCCGCCGGGGCCCGGGATCTTCTCGGTCATCGGTAACTCCTCGCTCGGGGCCGCGCCCGGGGTCGGGGCGGCCACTCTAGTTCGACGTGCGGGGAGCGCTACGGGTTCATGCGCTGACCGGCAGCCTGCGCAGGGAACGCAACGCGTAGTGCACGCGCGTCTTGACGGTGCCGACCGGAATCCCCAGGTCCGCAGCCACATCCTGATAGGCGCGGTCCCGCAGGATGACCTGCACGACCGCGTCGCGCTGGGGCGGCGGGAGCTGCTCCAGCAGATCGGCGACCAGCAGACCGTCGGTCAGATCTTCCACGAAATCGGGGCGGGCGCAGTGGTTTTCGGTCTGCTCCCCGATCTGGTCCCAGCTGGTGTCGCCGGGACGGGACGCCCGGAAGCGGGCGGTATCGGTGAGGACATTGCGTTCGATGGTGAGCAGCCAGGTGCGCACGCTGCCACGGGTCGGGTCGTAGCTGGCGCAGGCGCGCCACGCCCGCAGCAGGGTCTCCTGCACGGCGTGCTCGGCCAGACCCGGGTCGCCGAGGCGGCTCATGGCCCGCCAGTGCAGCAGGCCGCGATCGGCGGCGAGCACGGCCGCCAGGCCCGCCTCGGTACACAACCGGGCACAATCGCCGGTACATCCGGTCGCGACCGGGCGAAGTCTCTCCATGCCTTGAATATCGTTTCGGAGGCCGAAAGAGCATCGCCCGCGATTGTTCATTCGCCGAAATCGGGCGATTTCCCGAAAACAGACCGGATTTTCTGATAGACCCCTCCCCGGGAGAACGCGGGGATCACCCACACCGCCGCACGTCGGGAACCGTGTGGCGCAGTGAGCTGCTCAGGGAGGAAAAATCGTGCGTGCAGGCGCATTCTTGGCCGCGGGAACATTCGCTTCGGTAATGACCATTGCCGCATCCGGAATCGCGGCGGCCGAACCCGCCACGGATATCACGGTCGACGGGACCTATCTGGTCAATGTGGATATCAAACCGGGGACTTATCTCGGCGACGGGTCGCCGGACCCGGCCAACGGCGGCTGCTTCTGGCGGCGGCTGTGGAAAATTCAGACACCACAGGACTATCCGGACCCGAACTACTACATCATCGCCAGCGACTTCGTCCGGTCGAAGCCGGTGGTCGTGGAGATCAAGGCGACCGACGTCGGGTTCTCGACCGTGAACTGCGGGGCCTGGCACCTGCAACCGGCACAGCCCAACACGGGCTCCGCCGGATAACCCTTCTCCGGTGAAGGAAAAGCGGCGGCACGGTTAGGGTGGCGGGATGAGCAGGCAGAAGATCCTCATCACCGGCGCCAGTTCCGGATTGGGCGCGGGCATGGCCCGCGAATTCGCGCGGCGCGGGCGGGATCTCGCGCTGTGCGCCCGCCGGGTGTCGAATCTCGAGGAGTTGCGCGACGAGCTGCTCGCCGCGCACCCCGGGATCACCGTCGCGGTGCGCGGACTGGACGTGGACGACCACGCGGCCATCCCGAAGGTCTTCGAGGAACTGGCCGCGGAGCTGGGCGGGCTCGACCGGGTCATCGTCAATGCCGGAATCGGCAAGGGCGCGCGCATCGGCACCGGCCGCGCGGACGCGAATCTCGCCACGGCCACCACGAATTTCGTGAGCGCGCTGGCGCAGGCCGAGGCCGCGATGAGCATCTTCCGGCGGCAGAACGCCGGGCACCTGGTACTCGTTTCCTCCATGAGCGCGGTCCGCGGCCTGCCCGGCAAGAAGGCCGCCTACGCCGCCAGCAAGGCCGGCGTCACCGCCCTGGGCGAGGGCCTGGCCATCGAACTACGCGGCACCCCGATCAAGGTGACCACCCTGCAGCCGGGCTTCATCGCCACCGACATGGCCGCCAAAGCCGGAGACGCCAAACTCGTCGCCCCGCTGGACAAGGGCGTCAACTCCATGGTCGCCGCCATCGAACGCGAAGCCCTCCGCGCTTCGGTACCCGAATGGCCGTGGCGGGCACTGGCATTGGTGATGCCACTGCTCCCGCGCGCGGTCGTGGCCCGGATCGGCTGACCGCCGCCTCGCTTCATTCCCCCGTCTCGCCCTTCTCCGTCATTCCCTCCCAGTCATTCCGGCGTGCTTTTGGCCGGAATCCAACGCCTCGGGGTGTGGATCCCGGCCAAAAGCACGCCGGGATGACGAACGGGGTGACTAGCATCGCGATCATGGCGAAGTTCACCACGTGGGATGGGTTGGAGCTCAACTACACCGTGTGGGAGGGCGAGGGCGTGCCGGTGGTCCTTCAGCACGGCATCGTGGCCGACACCAATGCCAATTGGATGAGCGTCGGAGTGGTGGCGGCCCTGCGGCGGGCGGGGCATCACGTCATCTCGCTGGACGCCCGCGGGCATGGGCGGTCGGAGAAGCCGCATGACGCCAGCCGGTATTCGTGGCGGTTCATGGCCGATGACGTGCGGGCGCTGTTCGATGAGCTGGGGTTGGATCGGGTTGCGCTGGTGGGTTATTCGATGGGCGGGATCATCTCACTGCTGGTCGCGGGCGCGGACAAGCGGGTGGAGCGGCTCGCCATCGGCGGGATCGGCTGCGGGGTGGTGGACTGCGGCGGGATCGACTGGCGGGTGATCCAGGCCGAGGACATCGTCACCGCCATGACCGGCGAGATCGGCGACACCGTCCCGCAGGCGCGGATGTTCCGCATCCTCGCCGACGCGCTGGGCGCGGACCGCGCGGCCATCGCCGACGTCGCCGCGGGCATCAACGAGGCCCCGATCGAAAACCTTTCCGCCATTACGATTCCCACCCTGGTGCTGGCGGGCGACGCCGATCCGTTCGCGGCCGAACCCGAACGTCTCGCCGCCGCCCTGCCGAACGCGAAATGCGTCGTCGTCAAGGGCGACCATCTCGCCGCCGTCGCCGACCCGGCCTTTTCTACCGCGCTGGTCGACTTCTTGGCGTGAGAATCTGCCAGGCCCCTACGGGTTTTCAGGGGATTACCCGTGAGAGTTACGCGAGTTGTTCAGTGCTGCTTGCGGTGCGGGACGAACTCGAGGGTGAGCAGCGCGGCCGCCACGATCAGCACCTCACGCCAGCGCAGCAGGACGTAGCGCTGATCGCCGAATGCGTTGAACTTGCGCAGGAATCGGTACAGCGATTCCAGCCGGATGAGCGGATCCCCCGCCCGCACCGCCAGATACACCGTCTGCATGGTCCGCGACCGCTGCTTGTCGGCGAAGATCTCCGGAAATGCCGCGAACGCCAGCGAGATTCGCTTGATGCCACGCTCACGCGCGTACTCCGTCAAGTCGACGATCATGCGTTCGTCGAGTCCGTTGGGCGCGTCGTGCCGCCGCCACGGCACGTCCAGGCTCAGTTCCTGTCCGTTGCCGGACATGCCGTAGCGCTGGAAGCCCACCACCCGGCCGTCGGCGTCGCGGGCCAGGACCACCAGCATGCCCGGATGCCGTCCGTCGAGCAGGTGGTCGAGGATCATGGAGAAGCCGCGGGTCTGCCGCCCGTGTCCCCATTCGTCGACGATGGACAGCAGGGTTTCGCGCAGCGGTTCGGTGAGCGCGACCTCGGGCAGGATCTCGGTGGTGACGCCGAAGTTCTTGGTCCGGCTCACCGCCTGGCGCAGATTGCGGAATTTGCGCCCGACCATGTCGAATCCGCCGACCTCGACGACCACGTCACGCCCGATCGCGATGGCGCGCAGCCCGCGATGATCGACGGCCCGCCGCTGCCAGACCTGGGTGACCGCCGGGCTCGCGCCCAGCACCGCGATCTTCCAGCCGTGGCTGCCCGCGAAAAGCGAGAATTCGGTGAGCAATTCGGGGAACCGGTCGGCGTCGCCGATGGGATCGCCCGCGACGACGGCGATTCCGAAGCGCGCTCGGTAGGCGATGGCCGCGGAGCCGTCGGCATTGAAGAAGTAGCTCTTGGAGGAGTGCAGTGCGAAGGGCGCCAAGGGATCTCCCTGGCTGCGCCGCACCAGTTCGGCCACCCGGGGTAGCTGTTCGGGCTGCGGGCTGCTGCCCTGCGGCAGCACCAGGATCGCGCCGCTGGCCGCGAGGAAGACGAATCCGACGGCGGGATGTTCGGTCCGGTAGGCGAAGTTCGAGATGACCAGGGTGACGGCGGCGCCGGTGAGATGCGGCAGGGTGATGGGACGGCGCAGGTAGAGCCCGCGCGCGACGAACAGTCCGGCGAAGGACACCGCCACGAACCAGCCGTGGTCATCACCCTCGCTGGAGGCTCGTTCGGCCGCCCAGACCAGGATCAGGCTGCCCAGCACCAGCGCGCCCATCAATCCGACACGGGTGGTGGGTCCGGCCGTGAAGGTGGTTTCCCGGTAGGCGGTCAATGTCGGATTCGGTATGCGTTCTTCACGCATCTGGACCCCTCTTCTCCACACGCGAAAGCCTTGCGGGCCCTCTCCCCATGGCGATCATCCCATGACTCCTCTTCGACACACTATGCCGGAGAGACGATTCGGGGCATTCGATTATTCCGGCCCGCCCAGCCGGGGTGAGGTCAATACGGGATCGGTGATGCCATTGTGGCAGGCCAGACCGACAGCATCCCAGCCTGCGAGACGCGAACCCGCGTCGTAGGCGGACTGGAAGAACCCCAGCGCGGTGCCGACCGGATCGGCGGCGGCGCGCACGTCGTCGTAGGGCAGATAGGCGCTGTGCCCGGAACCCGACGCCACCCATCCGGCGGTGGCCGGGCGCAGCGGCTGCTCGGCGAGCCCGGCGGGTTCGGGTGCGGTGTAGGAGTAGAAGGTCGGCGCGGGCACCTTGTCGTCGCCGAACCAGAATCCGGCGCTGATCACCTCGCGGGAATAGGCTTCGCGGGTCACGGGATCCACGCTGGCGGGCATGTCGATCTTGCGGTCGGAGAACCGCTGGACCGCGAGATCGAAGGTGTGCCAGAACACTTGGACCGGTGAGATCTTGCCCGAGTAGGTGGCGCTGAACTCTTCGAGAACGCGGCCCACCTGACTCTGCACCCTGAAGGCGCGCTGGGCGGCGACCGGGTCGTAGTGATGGTGTTCCTCGTCCTCGTCGAAGGGCCGCCCGTGGTCGGGCAGATCGAAGGGGGTGGGGTGGGCGAGTTCGACGTCGACGCCGAGGTTGCGCAGCCCGCTCATGGCCTCGATGTAGAAGCTGGCCACCGACTGCCCGCCCAGCGGGATCTCCTCCCGGGTGCCGCGGTCGTTGGCGATCCGCAGCACATGGTCGAAGAAGTCGAACTCGCAGGTGAATACCGGTCCGTCGGTGGCGGAGCCGAGCGCGACCGTGGTCCAGCCGCGCGCGGTGAGCCGGTAGGTCATATGCCACCAGTGGTTGCGACGAATGCCCTTGGCCAGCGCCACCTTGCCGATGATCTGGGCGTAGCGGTGCAGGGTTTCCTTCGTGGGCCGCCAGGAGTCGAGCGGGATGGCGGGCAGAATTTCCTCGACCATGCGTGTGATGCTACCTAGCTATCGATTGGTTATCGGTCATCGCCGGTGTGCCCGGCCAGCAGTTCACTGAACGGCCGCACCGCGCCGACACCGTTGCCGGAGGTGCGGTGCCGGGTCGGTTCGTCCTGGAGGAAGCCCTGCACACCGACGGGTTCCGCGACCACGAGCTGCGCGAGTTCGGCGGCCGCCCGGTGCACGCGGTCGGTCAGACCGGTCGAGCCGAAGTCCTCGGTGGCGGCGAAGACACCGGTCGGAACCACCACTGCCCGCAGGTACGTGAACAGTGGCCGGAGCGCGTGATCGAGTACCAGCGAATGCCTGGCAGTGCCCGCGGTGGCGGCGATCAGGACCGGCATGCCGTTGAGGGCGTCGGTGTCGAGGACGTCGATGAACATCTTGAACAGCCCGCTGTAGCTGGCGGTGAAGACCGGCGTCACGGCGATCAGGCCGTCCGCGGCCGATACCCGCTCCCGCACGGCCGCCACCGCGGGGGTGGGCAGTCCGGTGGTCATGGTGGTGGCGAGGTCGGCGGCCAGCTCCCGCAGCTCGACGACCTCGACCTCGAGGCTCTCCCCGCGCCCGCCCACCGCCGCGGAGACCGCGGCGGCGAGCTGGTCGGCGAGCAGCCGGGTGGAGGAGGGCTGTGACAGTCCGGCGGTCAGCACGACCAGCTTGCGACTCATGCTCGTCCTCAATTCTTCTCGGCGAGCACACGCTCGCGGGCGGGTTCGACCAGGTGGTGCGGGGCGTCCGGGCCGGCGGCGACCAGCGACGCGTGGGTGGGCGGTTCGCTCGGCACCCCGGCCGGGCGGCGCGCCTCGAACTCCTTGCGCAGCACCGGGACCACCTCCTTGCCGAGGATCTCGAGCTGCTCGAGCACCATCTCCAGCGGCAGTCCGGCGTGATCCATCAGGAACAGTTGCCGTTGGTAATCGCCCACATTGTCGGCGAAACCGAGGGTGCGTTCGATGACCTGCTGCGGCGTGCCGACCGTCAGCGGGGTCATCTCGGTGAAGTCCTCCAGCGACGGGCCGTGTCCGTAGACGGGCGCGTTGTCGAAGTACGGACGGAACACCCGCTTGGCCTCGGCCTCGGTCTCGGCCATGAAGACCTGCCCGCCCAGGCCGACGATGGCCTGTTCGGCGGAGCCGTGCCCGTAGTGCTCGAAGCGGCGGCGGTAGAGCGTCACCATCTGCTTGGTGTGCTCCGGGTTCCAGAAGATGTTGTTGTGGAAGAAGCCGTCACCGTAGTAGGCGGCCTGCTCGGCGATCTCGGGCGAGCGGATGGAGCCGTGCCAGACGAACGGCGGGGTGCCGTCCAGGGGCGCGGGGGTGGAGGTGTAGCCCTGCAACGGGGTGCGGAACTTGCCTTCCCAGTTGATGTTCCGTTCGCGCCACAGCCGCCGCAGCAGGTGGTAGTTCTCGATCGCCAGCGGGACGCCGTCGCGAATGTCCTTGCCGAACCACGGGTAGACGGGTCCGGTGTTGCCGCGGCCCATCATCAGGTCGGTGCGGCCGCCGGACAGATGCTGCAGCATCGCGAAGTCTTCGGCGATCTTGACCGGATCGCTGGTGGTGATGAGGGTCGTCGCGGTGGACAGGATCAGATGGTCGGTCTGCGCGGCGATGTAGCCGAGCATGGTGGTCGGCGAGGACGGGACGAAGGGCGGATTGTGGTGCTCGCCGGTGGCGAAGACGTCGAGTCCGACCTCTTCGGCCTTGCGGGCGATGGCGACCATGGCCTGGATGCGCTCGGCCTCGGTCGGGGTGCGGCCGGTGGTGGGGTCCATCGTCACGTCACCGACGCTGAAAATTCCGAACTGCACGGGGTCCTCCTCGGATCACTGCCACTCTTGGTGGATATGGCAACCAATTGAACCACGGTGTCCCCCGGGGTATTCCGGGCGTGATTCCCGCCACTCGACGCCACGCCCCGCGACCCGCCGGGCGGTGGCCGAATTCCGGCGGCACCTGCCCGTTCGGTCGCTCGAGTACGGCGACGTACCCGCAAACTCTCTGCGGGTAGAGCGAAACGCTCAGTAGTGCAAGATCTTTCGAAGTATCCTGAATATTCCCCGCGCAACGCCGGAGATGTCGAGCATGGACAGGGGGTAGATCCGATGGCGGACAACACCGTCGGCACGGCATATGCCGTCGTCGTGACCGCGGTCGCCGATCCGATGCAGGTGGAGGGCCTGGAATGGGATCGCGCGGTGGAATACCTGCCCAGCATCGACTCCCACACCATGCAGAAGTGGGTACGCGCCCAGGAGTCCGGGCCGGGCGCCCGGCACGGGGTGGTGATTCCGGGTCCGCAGCGCCGGGTTGTTCCACGTCAGCCCTATCGCGAGGTGTGTGTTCCCTCGGCCGAATATCAGCTCTTCAGTGCGGCGGTGCGCACCAATCGACGGCGGGCGCTCGCGACCACGTGCGCCGAAGAGGAAGCACGCCAGCGAGATCGCGTGCTGTCCACGGCCCACTGAACGTCCACGACCCCCTCGAACGAACGAATGCCCGGCGCGAGGGGTCTCGCCGGGCATTCGTGAGGCCGGAGCCTCGGGGAGTAAGTCGGGACAGGTGACCGGCGCGCCGACGGTTCGGATATCGCCCTTAGGTGGACGATTCATCATCATCTGGAATGAAGGTGAATCCCGCCGTGCCCGGTTCAGTTCCCGTACCTCATTCAATCCCCTTTCCCATTGCGACGCAACCGATTTAATCGTCTCAGGCCGACACGAGCGCGGCGTTGATCTTCTGGGTCATCGCCGTGGTGGTCGGGTGTGCGACCGGGGTGGCCGCCGCGACGGCCGTCAGCACGGTGTCGCGGAAGTTGGCGGCCTCCGCCGGATCCTGCTGCTGCAGCAGGGAAACCGAGGCGGTCAGCGCCGGGAAGACCTGGTCGGCCAGTTCCGCCGTGTTCTTGCCCCGCAGGGTGATGTCCTTGGTCTTGGCGGCGAGGATGTGGCCGATCTCGCCGGTGGCCGAGTACAGCGCGATGGAGCCGTTGGTGGCGGCCCGGTGCGGCTTGGGCGAGGCGGCGGCCAGCAGCGAGACCGCGCCATAGGCGGCGGAGCGGATGGTCTGCAGGTCCTGGGCGGTCAGGTTGAGGGACATGATGTGTACTCCTTTGATTCCGTGGGGAATTCGACCGGATCCTGGCTGGATCCGGGTCGCTGTTTGCGATGTACACACTGTCGCCGGGTCCGCTGACAGCGACCTGATGTCGCACTGACATCGGCGCTGACAGCGGAGGGGACCGTCAATGAACCGCGAACAGGGAGGCGTAGACCGGCCGGTCGTGCTCGGTGACCACCTGACCCGCGACCTGCGCGCCGGTGAGGGTGTGCAGGCGCAGATCCAGGTACCGCTCCTGCTCGGCGCTGTTCATCGTGGTGTCCGCGGGCATCCACGAAACCAGTCGCTCGGTGTGGTGCTCGCGGGCACTCGTCAGTTCGGCGCGCAGTTCCGCGAGGTCCCGCACCGCGAACGGCTCAGGTTCCGGACGCGCCGGCTCGGCCCGCCAAGCGGCGACGCCGTAGGCGAAACACACCAGCGGCATCCACATTTCGGCGAAGTAGCGCGGATCGGGCGCGATCTCCAGACCCGCGAACCGCTCGCCGACGAAGAACAGTGCGCCCAACTGGCCGGGCAGCAGCTCGAGTCGGCTGCGGAACTGGGTCAGTACCGCACGCTTACGGGTGAGGATCTGCTCGAGGTGTCCACGCGCAGGCAGCCCGTACCGGCTGTTGACCGCCGAAATGTCTTGCCACAGCTTGGAATACCCCGGCTTCCCGCGCAGCGCGAGCGCCTTGGCCCGCAACTCCACCGGCAGCACGAAGAACCACTGATCACGTCCTTGCAGGTAGCCGCCCTGGGCCGCCTGCACGCAGCAGGCGTCCTCGAACAGCCGAGTCTCCCCCGCCCCCATGAGCGCCGCCGAGCAGAGCGCATGATTCTGCGCCCCTTCCTGGATGTACCCGATGTGCAGCGGCACAATGGCCACCCCCGACGGCGCGCCGTTGTGCAGTTCCACACTGCCGTATCCGACAACACGATTCAGCTTCAACCCCGACCGCGGCGGCACGATCCCGGGCCGCTCGGGCCCGTGAATCGGCACCATGGTCAGCGCCCCCGCGACTTGCGGCTCCCCCAGCCGGTACCCGGCCAGGTCGACCGGCGCGCGAACGAGAGTATCGAGACGAGTCATGCTTACAGCTCCTGACCGATCGCGGCGACCGAGGTACGTCCGAGGACGTCGAGTTGGGTGATGAGGCGCCGGTCGAACCAGATCGGCCCGTCGAGTTGGACGATCGCGACGAGCCTGGCGATAAGACGAGTCACTGTGCTGCTCCTTCCGGTCGGGCGTCGAGGAAACGGTGGGTGGCGGTGCGGATCCAGTCCGCGCCGCCGGGGGTGCGGGCGAACAGCCAGGGCAGCAGGGCGGCGAAATCGTCCTGGTGCCAGAAGGCCGTGTGGGGCAGGGCCGGGGCTGGATCGCGCAGGGTGCGGTCGTCGCTGCCGGTGAACAGGGCCTGGCACAGCACGATCGGGGTATCGACGCCGATCGACGGCAGTGTTGCCGCGACGCGGGCCAAGTCCCCCGGCAGTTGGTTCTCGTAGCCGTCGGTCACGACGACCACCAGGTCCGGGGCCGGGTGCGCCGGTGCGGCAACGGCTTCCAGGGCGTCGAGGACGCCTGTGGCCAGGTCGGTCGCGGCCGTTTGGGCAGCGCCGACCTCGATCACGGTGAGCTGGGGGCACAGCTCGGCCAGGGTCAGGCGGAGGGCTTCGGCCTGGGAGAGCAGGGCCCATTCTCGGTCGCCGTAGCCGCGCATGGACTCCGAGGTGTCCAGGACCAGGGCGATGTGGCCGTGCAGGGGTGGCAGGCCACGGACGGTGGCTGCGACGTATCCGGCCAGCGCGGGACCCAGTTCGGTTGCGGGGCCGCCTCGGTACAGGTGAACCAGGGTGGCGGCGATGTCGCCGCGGTTGGTGACGGTGACGATGGGCTCGCGGTCGCGGGTCGGCTCCAGCGGTGCGATCGGCTCCGTGAGCACGGGGACGCCGTGGGTGCCGGGCGCGTAGAGCTGACGCAACCGTTCGACGGCGCGGTCCGGATTCGCGGTGAACCGCAGCAGGTTTCGGCGCAGTTCAGGTGAATCGGTGGTGCCGTCGAGGATCTGTCGCAGGCAGGCGCGGGCGGTGTTCTTGCCGAGGGCGTGCTCGAGGCAGTCACGCAGGGCGGGGCGGCGGGCGGCGATGAGGAGTTCGGCGTCCGGGTGGTCGAGGACGAAGGCCGCGATGGCGCGGGTGACGTGCTTGTGGTTGGCGCGGCGGCGGCGCACGGCCAGCAGGACGGTGATCACGTCGGCCGGTGGCAGGCCGAAAAGCAGTGCACGCGTGGCTTTGTCGAGAATGCCCCGGGTTTCCTCGGGCAGCTCGGCGCGAGAGGCGAGCAGGGTCCGCAACAGGACGCGGGCGCGCTGGGTCTCGTGCACGCCGGGGACCAGGGCGG
This sequence comes from Nocardia sp. NPDC004722, assembly GCF_053601505.1. Classification (NCBI taxonomy): domain Bacteria; kingdom Bacillati; phylum Actinomycetota; class Actinomycetes; order Mycobacteriales; family Nocardiaceae; genus Nocardia; species Nocardia sp. NPDC004722. The sequence goes on along the minus strand of NZ_JBSGBY010000012.1, from coordinate 17,682 downwards.
TCAGCACATACCCCTCGGGGTCGGCGGCGTGGGCGGCCCGGTGGAATTCCGCGTCGTCCCATGCCACGACACCGGTTCGGGACAGCGTCAGGGGCGCGCCGTGGGTGCGGAAATGGTCGAGAATTACTGCGGTGTTCACCCTTGCAGTATGGGAGCGCCGCACCGGGGAAATCTATTGATTATCGGTGCGGCGCAACCATTCTGGATTCACGCTCGGTCGAACAAAATGATTTGACGCACTGCCTTACTATCGGCCAGTTGATCCATTGCCGCATTGATGTCCGCGAGCCCGATGCGCGCGGAAATCAATTTCTCGACCGGCAGTCGCCCTTCTCGCCACATCTGCTCGTAGCGTGGAATATCGCGGGCGGGCACGGCGGAGCCGAGATAGCTGCCGACGATGGTGCGGGCCTCGGCCGTGATGCTCAATGGCGGCAGCGTCACGGTCGAATTCGGTCCCGGCAGACCGACTGTCACTGTCATACCGCCGGGTTCCGTTGCCGCATAAGCTGTTTCGAACGCCGCGGGGTGCCCGGCGCATTCCACCACATACCGGGCTCGCACCGACTCGGCGGCGACCTGTTCGGGCGTGTAGGTCTCGGTGGCCCCGAGCTCCTCGGCCATCAGCAGCTTGTCGGCCATCCGGTCGACGGCGATGATCCGTTGTACTCCAACGGCTTTCGCGGTGAGCAGCGCGGCCATCCCGACCCCGCCGAGCCCGACCACCATGAGGCTGTCCTGCGGCTGCGGCCGGGCCACGTTCACCACCGCGCCACCGCCGGTCAGCACCGCGCACCCGAACAGCGCCGCGACCTCCGGCGGCACCGAATTGCCGACCGGCACCAGCGACGCCCGATCCACCACGGCGTGCGTGGCGAATCCGGAGACCCCGAGGTGATGCCGCACCCGGGATCCGCCGCGCGAGAGGTGCCCGGCGTGATGCAACAGTTCACCCGCGGTATTGCTGCGGGTGCCCGCGGTGCACGGCAGTTGCCCGTCGCGGGCGCACGCGTCGCACTCTTCGCAGCGCGGCAGGAAGCTCATGACCACCCGTTGCCCGATGAGCAGGTCGGCGACCCGCTCGCCGACCGCCACCACGGTGCCCGCGGCCTCGTGGCCGAGCAGCATGGGCAGCGGGCGCGGCCGATTGCCGTCCACCACACTGAGATCCGAGTGGCACAGGCCGGCCGCCTCGATGGCGACCAGGACCTCGGTGGGTCCGGGATCGCCGAGTTCGAGTTCGCACACGGTGATCGGCCGCGTGTCGGCGTAGGGCCGTGCGCGTCCGATCTCCTCCAGTACCGCGCCGCGAATGTGCATCAGATCTCGACCATCTGGTAGTCGGCGACGTAGCCGCCGAGGTAGCGCAGGTGGTCGGTGGAGTCGCCGAGCGTGTGCTCGATGGCGGTGAGCCGGGCGGTGTAGTGGCCGACCGGGTATTCGTCGGTCATGCCGATGCCGCCGTGCAGCTGGATGGCCTCCTGCCCGATGTGCTTGGCGGAGCGCCCGATCCGCAGCTTGGCCCGCGACGCGACGACCGGGTCGACGATGCCGTCGGCCAGCGACATGGACGCGTACATGCTCATGCCGCGCGCCAGTTCGAGGGAGACGTACATGTCGGCGGCCCGCTGGGTCAGTGTCTGGAAGCTGCGCAGCGCCACCCCGAACTGCTTGCGGGTCTTCAGGTATTCGGCGGTGAGACGCAACGACTCCTCCATCGCGCCGACGGCCTCGGCGCACAGCGCGGCCTGCGCCCCGGCGAGGGCGGCCTGCACGGCGGCCGTGGCGTCGGCCACGTCACCCAGGGGCTCGGCGACCGCGGATTCGAATGCGATGTCCGCGCCGCGCAGTCCGTCGTGGGTGGCGTAGGCGCTGCGTCGCACGCCCGGATCGGCCGGGTCGACCAGGAACAGGCGCAGCCCGCCCTCGACGGCCGCGCTCACGATCAGCAGGTCGGCGCAATCACCGTGGGAGACCGGGTGTTTGCGGCCGGACAGCCGCCACCCGTCCTCGGTCCGCTGGGCCTGGGTGGCGGTCTCGGTGGCGGGCCAGCGCAGGCCCGGTTCACCGTGCGCGAAGGCGAGTTTCAGTTCACCCTCGGCGATGCGCGGCAGCAGGTCCTTGCGCTGGGTGTCGCTGCCGAGGGTGGAGATCAGCCATCCGGGCAGCAGTGCGGCGTCCAGCACCGGTTCCGGGGCCAGCGCGCGGCCGAGCTCGGTCATGACGAGCATGGCCTCGATGGGTCCCGCGCCCATGCCGCCGTCCTCCTCGGCGAAAGTCAGTCCGAGCAAGCCGATTTCGGCGAAAGTGGCCCAGATCGCGGGGTCCCAGCCGAGGTCGGTGCCGACCACCTCGTTGCGCCGCTCCGGGGTGTAGCCGCGCGCGAGCACGTCACGCACGGTGTCGCGGAGCATTTCCTGTTCGGGGGTGAGATCGAAATCCATGATGCTGCCTCACAGTCCGAGGATCGTCGAGGCGATGATGCCGCGCTGCACCTCGTTGGATCCTCCGTAGATCGATGTCTTGCGATAGTTCAGGTAGGTGGCGGTGCTGCGGCGGGCCCAGTCGGGATTCGACTCGTCCTCGCGCGCAACGGAATCCGGCCCGGCGATATCCACGAGCAGGTCGGTGACCTCCTGCTGCAGCTCGGTGCCGCGCAGCTTGAGGATGGAGGAGACCGGGTTGGGTTTGCCGTCGGCCGAGCCCGCGGCGACACGCAGCTGCACCAGTTCCAGTGCCAGCAGCTCGTTTTCGAGTTCGGCGAGGCGGGTGGCGAAGAGCTGATCGTCGAGCAGGGTCTTCTCACCCAGCCGGGTCTGCTTGGCGTATTCCTTGGCCAGCCACAGCTTCACCTTGGTCTGGCCGACCGCGGCGATGCCGGTGCGCTCGTTGCCGAGCAGGAACTTGGCATAGGTCCAGCCCTGATTCTCTTCGCCGACAAGCTGATTCGCGGGGACCCGGACGTTCTCCAGGAACACCTCGTTGACCTCGTAGCCGCCGTCGATGAGCTTGATCGGCCGCACCGTCACGCCGGGGGTGTCGAGCGGGAACAGCAGCAGGGAGATGCCCGCCTGCTTCTTGGGCGCGTCCGGGTTGGTGCGCGCCAGACAGAACATCCAGTCGGCGGACTGGGCGAGGGTGGTCCAGGTCTTCTGGCCGTTGATCACGTAGTCGTCGCCGTCGCGGACCGCGACGGTGCGCAGCGAGGCCAGGTCGGAACCGGCCTCGGGCTCGGAAAAGCCCTGGCACCACCAGATGTCGAGGTTGGCGGTGGCGGGCAGGAAGCGCTGTTTCAACTCCTCGGAGCCGAAGTGCGCAATGACCGGGCCGATCATATTGGTGTTGAAGGTGAGCGGTTCGGGCACCGAGGCGAGCTGCATCTCGTCGTGCCAGAGGTGGCGCTGGATGGGGGTCCAGTCCTTGCCGCCCCATTCCACCGGCCAGTTCGGGGTCGCCAGCCCGTGCGCGTTGAGGATGCGCTGGGTGGTGACGATGTCGTCCCTGCTGAGTTCCTGGCCGTGCCGGTGCCGGTTGCGGATCTCTGCCGGGATTTCGCTCCGATAGAACGCGCGCAGCTCGTCGCGGAAGGCGAGCTCGTCGTCGGTGAGCGCTAGTTGCATGCGTTGACCTCCAGTTTCATGGCTACCCCCGCCATCGCGGAATATGATACACAGAGAGTCGAGTGTCTCAAATAGCCTCGTATACTCGAACCCACCCCACCCCTGAAGGGAGCACCCGTGCCCGACCTGGACCGCACGCTCGGCGTCGGCGAACTCCTCGCCCGCCGCCACCGCGAGGGCAGCATTCCCGGGCGGCGCACCGATGCGCACCGGCTGGCCCTGGTCATCGAGGGCGGTTCGTCGCGCGGCGCGTATTCGCACGGAATGGCCATGGCCATCGAGGAATTGGGCGTGCTGCCCTGCTTCGACGCGGTGTACGGGGCGTCGGCGGGCGCGCTCAACGCGGCCTGGCTGCTGTGCGGGCGCGCGATCCAGGCCCGGCGGGCCTGGAATCCCGAGGTGATCAATCGGGTGATCAATCCGACCCGGGCCTTGCGCGGCGGCCGGGTGGTCGACACCGAATACCTGGTGCACACCGTGTACGAGCGCATCGTGCCCATGGACTTCCCGGCCATCCTGGCCAATGCCGTCACCTTCCACCCCATCGCGACCGACGCGCACACCGGCGCCGCGGTGGACCTCAATCCCGAACTCAGCGACGTGCGTTCGGTCCAGCGGGCGCTGCGGGCCTCGACCTGCCTGCCGATCCTGGCCGGGCGGCCGGTGCCCATCGGGGCACGGCGGTTCGTGGACGCCGGGCTCTCGGAATCCGTCCCGGTGCGCACGGCGCTCACCCAGGGCGCGACTCGCGTGCTGGTGTTGCGCACCCGCCGCGCGGACGAAACCATGCGTCCGCCTTCGTCTCTGGAGACCCGGGTGGTGGCCCGGTACCTGTCGCGGCACGCGCCCGGCACGGTGGGCCCGTGGCTCGCGCGGGTCGAGCGCCACCACAGTGACGAGCGGGATTTCGAGTCCGATCCGGCGGTGCTGCAGATCCGGCCGCCGCGCGAGGCCCCGGAGATCGGGCGCATCGCCCGCGATCCCGGCGTCCTGCAGCAGGCGCTCGCCCTGGGACGCGCGGCCACGGCGCGCACCTTGTCGGAGTACCTGGCCCCTAAGCTGTCGGCGTGACGCGCGCCGAGGGAACCAGGACGCCGGGCCGGCCCGCCTCGGCCAGCCCGGAGGATGTGGTCGAGGCCGCCATCGCGGTCTTCCTCGCCGGAAACCGCTTGGACGTCAATGCGATCGCCGCCCAGCTCGGTGTCGGCCGGGCCAGTGTCTACCGCTGGTTCGGGTCGCGGGACGGGCTGCTGGGCGCGGCCATCGCGCGGCAGCTGGAGAAGACGGTGCGCCACGCGGATCGCCGTACCCGCGGCACGGGTGGTGAGCGGCTCACCGCGGTGCTCAATCGCACCATCGATCTGCTCGTCGAGAACGACGCGCTGCGCACCTATTTCGACAATGAGTCCACCGCCGCGCTGCGCCTGATCACCCGTGGTGACGGGATCGTGCACCAGTCGGCGGTGGCGCTGGTGGAACGCTTCATCGAGCGCGCCGAGGCCGAGGGTTACCGGCCGCCGATCGAACGCGACACCCTGGCCTATGCCCTGGTCCGGCTGTGGGAGGCGTTCCTCTACAACGATGCGGCGGCCGGTTTCCGCGGTGATGTGGAACGCCTGCGTCAGGTGCAAACCGCGCTACTTCGCGCTTGAGGTCTTCAGCGAGCGACGCACGTAGAGGAACGTCGCCGCGATCGCGACCACCAGCAGCGGCTTGCCGAGGATCAGCGCGACGGTGCCGAGAATGACGACCTTGTCGGCCACGTACAGCGGCACCATGATCACCAGGTGCAGCATCCAGAACGCGAACCACGCCACACTCACCTTGCGGTGCAGGCGAATTCGCTGCTCCGGATCGGCGTGTGCGGCCGGTTCCAGGCCGATGCGGCGGCAGATCCAGTGGCTGAGCGGGCGGCCGGTGACCAGCGGCACCCCGAAGGCGACCGCGCCGATGGCGCAGACGATCAGGTCGGGCAGGTAGAAGCCACGGCCCTCGCCGGTGATGCCGACGAACAGGGAGAACACCGCGACCGCGGCCACGCTGAGGGCGACGGTCCTGACCGTCTCGCCCTTCAGCATCCGGTAGAGGCCGAGTCCGACGGCAATGGTCAGCGCGACCAACACGCCGACCTCGGCATCGGCGCTGCCGTATCCGACGAGGAAGCCGATGGCCGGGGCGGCGCCGTCGAGCAGGTGTTTGGGTCCGTCGAGCGCGAGGAACTTGCCCCACATCTCGGCCGCGCCCGAGCGCTGATCCTCGACCGTGTCCCTGCGATGCTTACCGGTCTCCACGAGAACTCCTGTAGCCATGTTCCGGCTGCCTTTCTTGAGGTCGACCCTGGTTTGTCGAGCCTTATTGCAGTCCGACTGTAATAAGGTCCCAAGGTTCAGGCAATGCCTCTATGGCTCACCTCGCCCACTCCCCCGCGTGTGCGCCAGGCCACATCAGGGCCGTCAGGGGCCGGTGATCAGGGGAATCAGTTGCTCGGCGGAGGTGCGCGCGCCGTGGTGACCGAGGAGAGCGGATTCGAAAGGCTCGAGGCCCGGGCGGACCAGCACGGCATTGCCCTCGGCGACGGCGATGAGGTCGCCGATGCGGGCGGCGATGACCGGCACCGCCGGGGTCGGGCCGAACCAGTGCTCGTCGAGAGCCTGGGTCCGGGTGACCACGGTGGCGTGGCCGGAGAGCTCGGCGGACCAGGCGGTGTGGGCGTCGGCGAGGGCGTCGGGGCTGTCGAGATAGACGTGGCGCACGCGCGCCTCACCGGCGATCAACGCGACATCGCGGTGCAGGGCGGGGGCGGCGTCGAGGTCGATGACGGTGTCCGCGTGGATCATTCCGTGATCGCCGGTGATCAGCAGGGTGCAGGTGGCGGGCAGTGCGGCGAACAGCTCGGCGACGGCCGCGTCGATCTCGCGCAGGGCCTCGAGCCACTGCGGCGATTCCGGGCCGTACAGGTGGCCGTTGGCGTCGAGGTTCGGGTAGTACGCGTAGGCGAAACGCGACTGCGCCCCGGAATGCCGTGCGACAGCCAGGATTCCGTCGCGCAGCTCGTCGAGCGTGGTGGCGGCGTGCAGCGTGCCCGGGGCGCGGAAGGCGGCGCGGGTCAGGCCCGAGGTGTGCTGATAGCCCGGGATCACATAGTGCACCTCGACGCCGTGGGCCGCGAGATCCTCCAGGCGACTCGGCTGTGCCTGGACGGATTCCGGCGGGTAGGCGTCGCGGGCGTCGGGCCCGGTGGCCGAATCCATGGTCCAGCGCAGGGAATTCAGCAGGCGCGGGTGGTCGCCGCTGGGGACGGCGAAGGAGTATCCGATGATGCCGTGGGTGGCGCAGGGCGCGCCGAGGGCGAGGCTGGTGAGGCTGGTCGCGGTGGTGGCGGGGAACCCGGCGATGAGCGTCGTGCGCAGATGCGCGGCCAGGGTGGGGGCGCTGTCGCGGTGGCGGGCAAGCAGTTCCGCGCCGAGGCCGTCGATCAGCAGCACGACCACGTCCCGATTGGGTTCCAGCCCCAGCGGATTGCGCGCGTCGATCCCGAAGGAGGCGGCGACGGACGGGAGGACGTCAGCGAGGGTGGGCGACGGTGCGGCAGCCATGCACCGACTCTATTGACCTTGATGCCCGGATTCATCCCATAATTCACCCGTGCCCGAATCCGCCGATTTCACGGTCAAGCCCACCCTGACCGGCACGACGGTGCTGCTGCGTCCGTTCGTCGCCGAAGACCTCGACGCCATGCTCGCCGCGCTGCGCGATCCCGAGGTCCGCCGCCTCACCGGCAGCGTCCACGACGACACCGCCGCGCCGGAGGATCCGGAGGAGGTGACGCGGCTGCGCGACTGGTACTCCACCCGCAACGCGCAGCCGGATCGGCTCGATCTGGCCATCGCCGAGCTCGCGAACGGCCGCTGCGTCGGCGAGGCGGTCCTCAATCAGTGGGATCCCGGCAATCGCAGCTGCAACTTCCGCATCCTGATCGGTCCCGAGGGGCAGGGCCGGGGCCTGGGCACGGAGGCGACGCGGCTACTGGTCGGCTACGGGTTCGAGAAGCTCGCGCTGCATCGGATCTCGCTGGAGGTCTACGCGTTCAATCCGCGCGCCCGCCGCGCCTACGAGAAGGCGGGGTTCCGCGCCGAGGGGGTGTTGCGGGAATCGCTGCGCTACGGCGACGAGTGGATCGATGCCACGGTGATGTCGATCCTCGAGCAGGATTGGGCCCGGATACGCGAAAACCGCCTCCGGGGAGACGGTTTTTCTGCGTGACGGGGCGGATCAGGCCAGGCCCCACGCCTTGAGCAGGTAGGTGATGTTGGCGGCGATACCGGTGACGGTGCTGGCCAGGTCGATGGCGGCGGAACCCAGGTTGATGATCGGCATGATTCAGGACTTTCGGAACGGGGACATATTGCACTTCCACCGTATTAGCGATAGCTAACTCCTGGCATCATGTTTCCACTCACGGCTCCGCCGCCTGTGTAATTGGGGTCACAGCACGGTGCGCCGGTTCAGTCCCGTTCCGGCAGTCGCAATCGCTTCAGCGACAACGCGTTCAGGGCCACGATGATGCTCGAGCCGGACATGGACATGGCGGCGATCTCCGGGCGCAGGGCGAAGCCGAAGGCGGGCACGAAGACTCCGGCCGCGATGGGCAGCGCCAGGCTGTTGTAGCCGACCGCCCAGGCCAGGTTCTGGTGCATCTTGCGCAGCGTGCCCCGGCCGATGCGCAGCGCGGTCGGGACGTCCAGCGGGTCGGAGCGCATGAGGACCACGTCGGCGGTCTCGATGGCCACGTCGGTGCCCGCGCCGATGGCGATGCCCAGATCGGCTTGCGCCAGCGCGGGCGCGTCATTGACGCCGTCACCGACCATGGCGACTTTCCTTCCGGCGGACTGCAATTCGACGATTTTGGCGGCCTTGTCACCGGGCAGCACCTCGGCGATGACGGTGTCGATGCCCAGTTCGGCGGCGATGCGCTCGGCGGTGGCATGGTTGTCGCCGGTCAGCATGACGACGCGCACGCCCATATCGTGCAGGTCCGCAACGGCTTTCGCGGAGGTCTCGCGGGGCGCGTCGGCGATGCCGATGACGGCGGCGGGTGCACCGTCGACGGCCGCCAGCACGGCGGTCTGCCCGGCGCCGGCCACGCGGTCGCGGGCCGCGGCCAGCGCGCCGAGGTCGACGCCTTCGCGCTCGAGCAGGCGGCGGTTGCCGATGACGACCCGGCGGCCGTCCACGGTCGCGACCGCGCCGTGGCCGGGGACGTTCTCGAAGTCCACGGCGCGGGCGTCGGTGGGGCCGTGCTCCTTGGCGTAGCGCACCACGGCCTCGGCCAGCGGATGCTCGGACTCCCGTTCCACGGCCGCCAGCAGGGGTAGGAGGTCGGCCTCGGAAAACGCTGAGCCGGTGACGATTTCGGTGACCTCCGGCTCGCCCTTGGTGAGGGTGCCGGTCTTGTCCATCACGACGGTGTCGATGCGAGCCGAACTCTCCAATGCCATGGCGTTCTTGAACAGCACTCCGCGCTGCGCGCCCAGTCCGGTGCCGACCATGATGGCGGTCGGGGTGGCCAGACCCAGGGCGTCCGGGCAGGTCACCACGACGACGGTGATGGCGAACAACATCGCCTTGGCGAAGGAGGCACCGACCAGCAGCCACACCGCCAAAGTCAGTACGCCGCCGAGCAAAGCGACCAGCACCAGCCAGAAGGCCGCGCGATCGGCCAGTTTCTGGCCCGGGGCCTTCGAATTCTGGGCCTGCTGCACCAGATTCACGATCTGCGCCAGCGCGGTGTCCGCGCCGACCTTGGTGGCGCGCACGCGCAGCGTGCCGTTCTTGTTGAGGGTCGCGCCGATGACCGCGGTGCCGGGTTCCTTGTGCACCGGCAGGCTCTCACCGGTCACCATGGACTCGTCGACCTCGCCGGAGCCCTCCTCGACCAGGCCGTCCACCGCGATCTTGGAGCCCGGACGCACCAGCAACAGATCGCCGACCTGCACCTCGGCCGTGGGGATTTCGACTTCCTGGCCATCGCGGACCACCGTCGCGCGCGGCGGCGCGAGATCCAGCAGCGTGCGGATGGCGTCATTGGCACCGCCGCGTGCCCGCATCTCGAACCAGTGCCCGAGCAGCACGAAGGTCGCCAGCATGGTCGACGCCTCGTAGAACACCTCGCCGCCGCCGGTCAGCGTAATGGCGAGGGAGTACAGCCATCCCGCGCCGATGCCGACCGCGACCAGCACCATCATGTCCAGCGTGCGCGCCTTCAACGCCGCCCACGCACCGGTGAAGAAGATGGTCGAGGAGTAGAAGATCACCGGCAGGCTGAGCACCAATTCCCAGATGTCCGAACGCATCCCTAAGGGCACCGGCAGATGCCACCCCAGCATGTCGGTAGCCATCGGCGACCACAGCATGACCAACACCGAGAACACCGCGGCCACCACGAACCGATTCCGCATATCCCGCGCCATGTCCTCCATGGACATCCCGCCGTGCCCCGCATGCCCGCCGTGCCCCGCATGGCCGCCATGCCCCATCGCGGCATGATCCATGGCACCCATCGCGGAATGGTCCATGGCGTCCATCGCCGTGTGTTGCCCGCTGTGCTCCATCCGACCCACTCCTCCGCCGACCAACCCTTGCCGGGTCGACCATATACCCTATAGGGGTAGAGGGTACAGACCCGGCGCGGGTGAGTGGTTGCGGTACGGGTCGTCACATGGCGACGGGTTCGCCGACCTCCACGCGTCCGCCGTAGGTGAGGCCGGGGCAGCCGGAGGCGAGCTTGACCGCGGAATCGAGGTCGTCGGCGTTCACGGCGATGTAGCCGGAGAGCTGATCCGGCGTGGCAGGGTTGTCGCCGAGCATGACGGCCTGGCCGACCCGGCTGCCGAAGTCGGTGACGTGCTCGCCGATCTCGGCGAACCAATCGGCCCACAGCTTCTCCTGCGCGGCGGTCGGCGCGGTGGTGGGATCGTTGCGGAACGTGAGGATGAAGGTGGACATTGTCGTTCTCCTTGTCGGATGGACGGCCGCGGCGGCCGACTCGTGAATCCGTCGTGCGGGTCCGGCCGGGAATCGACAATCGGCGCGAGAATCTTTGTCGCGGTCGTGTCGATTTCGCGACGCCCCCGAACGACGTAGTTGCGAACCATCCAGCGAAGGAGAGCGGTCACATGCCCGAATATCTGCTGCTGATCCACCACGACGAGCAGTCCTATCTGGCCGCCGGTCCGGCCGCGCGGGAGCGGATGCGCAACGACCATCGGGAGTTCATGGCCGCCCACGCCGACCGGCTGCGCGGCGGCAACGAACTGCGGCCGGTGTCGACCGCGACCATGGTCCGGCACGACGCGCAGGGCCATCCGGTCATCACCGACGGCGTCTTCGCCGAGTCCAAAGAGGTGCTGGGCGGCTACTACCTGATCGAGGCCGACGATCTGGACGAGGCCATCCGGATCGCCGTCGCGGTGCCCTCACCGTTCGGCGGCATCGAGGTCCGGCCGATCCTGCCGCACGACGCGCCGTGACTGCCGCGGAGGTGGCCGCCGCGGTCGCCGACGCCCATCGGCGCGAGTGGGGTTTCGTGCTGGCCGCCACCGTGCGCGTGACCCGCGATATCGATCTCGCGGAAGAGGCTGTGCAGGAGGCGTTCACGCAGGCGCTGGGGTCCTGGGCGGAGAGCGGTATCCCGGATCGGCCGGGGGCCTGGCTGACCACGGTCGCCAAGCGCCGGGCCCTCGACGCGCTGCGGCGTGACATCGCGTTCGAGCGGTCGATCCCCCTGCTGGTGGAGGATCCGCCCGACCCTGTCACCGCGGATTCCGTGGCCGACGATCGTCTGCGCCTGATCTTCATCTGCTGCCATCCCGCGCTGGCGATGGAAGCGCGCGTGGCGCTCACTCTGCGCCTGCTGTGCGGCCTGTCCACCCCGGAGATCGCCCGTGCGTTCCTGGTCCCGGAACCCACCATGGCGGCGCGAATCACGCGGGCCAAGAAGAAGATCGCCGAGGCGCACATCCCCTACCGTCTCCCGCCCGACGAGGAGATCCCCGACCGCGTCGATGCCGTCCTCACCGTCCTGCACCTGCTCTACACCACCGGTCACACCGCCCCCGCGGGCGACCGCCTGGTCCGCCCCGAACTCGTCGAACGCGCCCTCGACCTGGCACGCATGCTGCGCCTGCTGCTCCCCAACGACCCGGACGTGGCCGGTCTGTACGCCCTCTTACTGCTCACCGACGCCCGCCGCACCACCCGCACCGAGGACGACGGCCGGTTCGTCCGCCTCGCCGACCAGGACCGAACCCGATGGGATCACCACGCTATCCGCGAGGGAATCGCCTTGGTACGCAGGTCATTACGCAGCCGCTCCCCCGGCCGCTTCCCCCTCATGGCCGCCATCGCCGCCGTCCACGCCGAGGCCCCCGACTTCGACGCCACCGACTGGCACGAGATCGCCGGCCTCTACGACCACCTGATCACGGTCTGGCACTCCCCGGTCGTCGCCCTCAATCGCGCCATCGCCCTGGGCCACGCCTACGGCCCCCAACGCGGCCTCGACGAACTCGACGCCTTGGCCACCGACCCGCAGCTCACCGCCTACCAGTACCTTCCCGCCGCCCGCGCCGAATTCCTCACCCGCCTGGCCAGATTCGACGAGGCCCGCCTCGCTTACCGCGAGGCGCTGCTGCTCACCGAGAACACGGTCGAGGCCGACTACCTCACCGCACGGCTACACAGCCTCGATTCCTGATCGGGCCGCGCGGCGCTCCAGGACTGCCAGCGCCGCCGTCGGCACGACGGCCAGTGCGGAGGCGGCGAGGACCCACGCGAAGGTCACCGCGAAGGCCGAACCCTGAGCCGTGGACGCGGACCCGTCGGCGGGCAGGTGCTGTTGGAGGACGACGAGGAAGGCTGCGGTGCCGATCGATCCGCCGATGCGCTGCATCATGGTGAGTTGCGGTGTGGCGTCGATGATCTGGGACGGTGTCAGGTTGCGCAGGGCGGCGGTCATGGCGGGCATGGCCGCCAGGCCGATGCCGAGTCCGCGCAGGACCATGGCACCGCCGAGCAGCCAGTACGGGGTGTCGGCGGTGATCAGCATGAACGGGATGGTGGCGGCGCAGCCGACCAGGGTGCCGAGCAACGAGGTCAGGGCACCTACACGTTCGTAGAGGCGGGCGGACAAGGCCATCGCGATGGCCGCGCCGATACCCTGCGGGGCCATCAGCAGGCCCGTGTGCGCGGCATCCTGATGGCGTACGAGCTGGAAATACAAGGGCAGCAACACCATCGCGCCGAAGGTCACCGCGCCGATGACGAATGTCGAGACCGTTCCGGCCGCGAAGAATCGGTCCCGCCACAGCCCCAGGTCCAGCACCGGATTCGGGGACCGCCGCGCATGGATGACGAACAGGGCCACCAAAACCGTTCCGCCGCCCAGCGTTACGAGCACGCGCGCGTCCGTCAGCCCGCGCGACGCCGCCTCGGAGAGCCCGTAGGTGACTCCCGCCATGCCCAGCGATACCAGGATCAACCCGAAAACATCCAGCGCCCCGGCTGATTCGGTCCGATCGTCCGGAGTCAACAGTCGCGCGGCGAGGACCAAGCCCAGCGCGCCGATCGGCGCGTTGACGAGGAAGATCCACTGCCAGCCCGCGTATTCGAGCAGCAGCCCGCCGATGGTCGGCCCGATCACCGGTGTCAGCACCATCGGAATGCCCGCCGCCACCATGGCTCTGGCCATCCCCTGCCGCCCGGCCGCGGTCACCAGGATCATCTGCCCTACCGGAATCATGACCCCCGCCCCGAGCCCCTGCGCCACCCGTGCCGCGATCAGCGCGCCGACGCTCCCGGCGGCCGCGCATGCCACCGAGGCGAGCGTGAACAGCAGCAGCGCGGCGATGTACAGCCGCTTGGCTCCCACCCGACGGGCCGCCCAGCCGGTCACCGGCAGTACCGCGGCCTGCACGAGTAGGTACACGGTGACAACCCACCCGATCGAGTCCAGCGTCCCGCCGAGATCGGCGGCGAGGGACTTCAGGGCGACGTTGACGACGGTCGCGTCGAGGAAGGCGAGGATCGCCCCGACCAGCACGACGACGATGGCCCGGCGTGCTTGCGGGGTGAGAGCGGGCCGGTCGTCGACCGCTTCCGGGAGGTTCGAGAGAGTCACGTTCGAAGTGTCATCCAGATGGATAATTGTGTCAACCACTTGGATGACAACCATTCATATGACACAGTTGCCGACTCGGATGACCCAGTCATCCGAGCAGTACGATCACCGAATGGCACTCGAACCCGAAGCGGACCCGGCCCCGACCACACCGGGCCGCGGTCCACGGCGCGCACCCAGCGCCGCCGACCGCCGCCGTGATGCCGAGCGTTCACGCCAGGCCCTCCTGGACGCGGCGCTGGACGAGTTCGCCGCCAAGGGTTTCGATGGTGCGCGGGTCCAGGAGATCGCCGATCGCGCCGGGGTGAACAAGCAGCTGATCGCCTACTACTTCGGCGGCAAAGAGGGCCTCTACCAAGAGATTCAACGCGACTGGCCCGCCGCCGAGGCCGAGCGGGCCGACCCGGAACTACCGCTCGACGAGATCGCGGCCCGCTACCTGTCGGCCGCCCTGGCCGACCCCCGCCCGGCCCGTCTGCTGGTCTGGCGCGGCCTCACCGGAAGTGGTTCGGCCACCGACTATCTGGATGGATCGGCCACCGTCGACAGCGATCTGGCCAATCTGACCCGAGCCCGGGACCGCGGCGAGATCCCGCCCGGCCTCGACCCCGCTTTCATGCGCATCGCCCTGATGGGCATGATCCTGGCACCCGTCATGCTCCCCGAGACGGCCCTGCAAGCCACCGGAAAGCAGCCCGGCACCACGGAGTTCGAGGAATACTACGGCGCACAGCTCAGGACACTGATCCAACTACTCGGCCGGTGAGATCGCCGGATTCGTGGTCGGGGCGGCGGTCGGGCGGGGTGGGGCGGAGCGGGTGATGGCTACGCCGGAGAGGCACAGGAGGCCGCCGAGTAGGGCGAGCAGGGCGGGGACTTCGCCGAGGGCCAGCCAGGACATGAGGATGACCAGGGCGGGGACGGCGTAGGTGGTGGCGCCCATTTTTCCGGCGGTGGTGCGGGCCAGGGCGTAGGCCCAGGTGGTGAAGGCCAGGGCGGTGGGGAAGACACCGAGGTAGACCAGGCTCAGGGTGGAGGTGACGGGGGCGTTGCCCGCCTCCGACACCAGTTGACCCGAAAATGGCAGGCACGCAATGGTTCCCACGACGCAGCCGCCGGTGGTGAGCTGGAGGGCGGAGGCTTGGGTGAGGGCCGGTTTCTGGACTACCACCGAGACCGCCCAGCAGGCGGCGGCGAGCAGGCACAGGGCGACGCCGAGCGCGGCGGCCGAGCCGGTGCCGGAATTCGACAGGCCGACGACCACCGCACCGGTGAAGGACACCGCGATACCGGCCATCAATCTCGGCGGAAAGCCTTCCGACAGAAGGAATCCGCCGAGCAGCGCGATGAGGACCGGACCGATGTTGATGACCATGGCGGCAGTTCCGGCGTCCAGGTGGCGTTCGCCCCAATTGAGTGCGACCATATAGACGCCGAACCACAGCACCCCGGTGATCAGGATCGCACGCCAGGCCGAGCGGGCCGGGAAGCGCTCACCGGTGATGAGCATGATCGCGATCAACGCGACGGATCCGGACAGCAGACGGCCCAAGGCCAGGGCTCCTGGCGAAAAGGCATGTCCGGCACTGCGAATGAAGACGAAGGCCGAGGCCCAGAGGACGACCGTGCTGGCTGCCGCCACCATCGCACGCCTGTCCGCCGATTCGATCTGCTGTGCCATTCACCGACGGTAGATCACCGCGGGGTGGAATTCACGCGGATTTCGGACGTCGCATTTCCGCGAATCGAGGTCCGCGCGGCGAAATCACTTGCATTGCACCGCATACGGCTGGCACACGGTCCAGCTGCCGTCGGGGTGGGCGACCGGCGCCCAGGTGCGGTCCTGGCCGCCGGGGGCGAGCCGGTTACCGGTGGCCGGGTCGGCGGACGGTGCCGGATCGGTCTGGGTGTAGACGTAGTTGTACTCGGGGTAGCCGTTGTAGTCGTAGGTGACGACCACGTGCGCGTGTTCACCGGAAGTGGAAGGCCCAGACGGCGTGGGGATGTTTCCCCGACCCGCGGGCTCCGCGCCGGCGACACCCGCACCGACGGCGAGAATCGTCCCGGCGATGGCCATACAGGCCGCAAGTTTCCGGGCTGTGACAGGGTTGTTAATCATTGAACCTCCTCGTTCGCCCTAGATACGTCGAGGGGTTACGCGGCGGTTCGGAAGTTGATCGAACTACGCTGCGGGACAGCGCATTCGAAGATCAGAAACGCGGCCCCGGCGGCGGGGGCGGCAGTCGGCGTTCACGCGGTACGAGCAGCAGCAACAGCGAGAGCAGCAGCCCGCCGCCGACCAGGTACAGCCCCCAGGCCCCGCTGAGCAGATGCCGGTAGTCGGTGCGTAGCTCGTGGTCGAAGCGGTCGTCGAGCCGCCAGGTCAGCACGCCGAGCCCGGCCAGTCCGACCAGGACGCCGACCCAGCCGACGATCCGGGAGCCGACCAGCGCGGCCAGCAGCACGACCGCGGCCACGCCCAGCAGCCCGATCGCCAGTGAACTGGTGAACGCCCCCGAATGCGCGCCGATCTGATCGAGTGACCGCCCTTGCGCGAAACCGCTTCGCAGATCACCGAATTGAACATTCCGCGCGTCGACCGAGCCGACCAGCGGACCGAAAACCCCGACCGCCACCGCGATGGCGGCGGCGAACAGCAGCAGGTGTACGAAAGTGCGCATACCCCACGGTATTGCGCTTCCCGTCCACGAGCACGGAATCAGACCTACTGGTCGGCAACACGCCCCGCGCGGCACGCCGACGAATCAGACGCGGCGATCCTCGATCAGGCGCGGCCCTCGCGATCAGGCGCGGCGATCCACGGCGGCCCAGGCGGCGACCGCCACCACACCGGACACCACGGCGACCGACGGCCACGCGCCGATCTTCTTGGCCAGCGGGTGCGAGGCGCCCATCGCGCCGATGGCGAGCCCGGTCAGCGCGGCCGCGCCGCCGGTCCCGACGGTCTTGCGCCAGCGCGGGAAGGCCGCGGCGGTCCCGGCCGCGAACACCGCGCCGCCGAGCTGACGCTGCTTGGTGGCCTGGGCGAGGGCGAAACCACCGGTGAGACCACCGGCCGCGAGCAGCGAGGTCGGTACCGCGGAAATCGAAGCCATTTCACTACCTCCAGACAATCGAACGAGCTATCACCCTCGACGGTAACCGGAGTCTGTTCCGCCGCTTGCGCCCGGGTCGGGCAGCAGCGAGCGCTCGAGCTGTTCCTCGGTGATCGGCGGAACCGGCAGCGGGTGAGCGGCTTCCGCGCGCAACCCGTCCAGCATCAGGGCGAGATTGCGCCGCCAGGCTTCCGGGGCGACGCCCGCCGTCTGCTCCACCACCCGGGTGTGCGACCAGGTGATGAAGGCGATGTCCTCGAGCGCCCAGTCCGCGCGCAGCACTCCGGCATCCTGTGCGCGCGTGATGATTTCACGCATGATTGCATGCCCGCGATCACGTTGCGCGGCGATCTCCGGACTCGGCGCGGCCCGCAGCGCGAGCTCGTTGAGCAGCCGGTCGTAAGCCTGTAGCGCACAGATCTTTTCGACGAGATAGACGAACGACTCCCACGGATCAGCAAGCGCCAGAGCCTCTTCCGCGATCCGGCCGCCCGCCTCGATTCGATCCTCGACCGCGGCCGCGATCAGCTCGTCGCGGGTGGGGAAACGGTTGTAGAGCGTGCCGATGGCCACGCCCGCCCGAGCGGCGATCTCTTTGAGCGGCGCGTCGAGTCCGCGTTCGGCGAACACCTCGCGCGCCGCGGTGACGAGCGCGTCGCGGTTGCGGCGGGCGTCGAGGCGGAGGGATTTCTGCGCGGGCATGCGCCGATCCTACAAATCGGGCACCGAGAATAAGTTGAGCATAGGTTCAACTTCATGTTAACGTCGG
>NZ_JBSGBY010000011.1:0-37708 GCF_053601505.1 Nocardia sp. NPDC004722 | reverse complement strand
TCGCGAAGTTCATCGGCGCGCCGATCTTCCACGTGAACGGCGACGACCCGGAAGCCTGTGTGTGGGTGGCCAAGCTGGCCGTCGACTACAAGCAGCAGTTCGCGCACCAGCACAACGACAGCCTCCCCGCCGAGCGCAAACTCACCGACGCCGCCATCGACCAGCTGGTCACGCCCTATATGGCAGCCCTCGTCAGCTACGATCCCGCCCCGGCGCTGTCCGCGCTGCGGGTGCCGGTGCTCGCCTTCTACGGCAGCAAGGACCTCCAGGTGCCCGCCGCCCAGAACGAGGGCCCCGCCCGCGCTCTGCTCGCCGCCGACCCGGACGCCACCGTGCACGTCTTCGACGGCCTCAACCACCTCATGCAGCCCGCCGACAAGGGTTCCCCCGACGAATACGCCAAGATCGAGACCACCATCGACCCGCAGGTGCTGACCTTCGTCACCGCCTGGCTGACCCAGCGTTTCCCGCCGACACACTGACCGGTCGCACGTGGCGCGCGGGCGTTTCGGTTGCGAGAGTGGATGGCGTGGGAATTTACGAAGATCGGGTGCTGCCCCGACTGGTCGACAAGTGTTGCGGCGCCAGGATGATGAATCCCGAGCGGCAGCGGGTCTGCGCGGGTCTGCACGGGCGGGTCGTGGAGATCGGATTCGGGTCGGGGCGCAATGTGCCGTTCTATCCCGACACGGTGAAATCGGTGAGCGCGGTGGAACCGGCCGATCTCGGCTGGCGGATGGCCGCCGAGCGGGTGGCCGCGTCGCCGGTTCCGGTGGAGCGGTCCGGCCTGGATGGGCAGCACCTGCCGTTCGAGGACGACAGTTTCGAAGCGGCGCTGTCGACCTGGACGCTGTGCACCATTCCCGATGTCGAGACCGCGCTCGCCGAGGTGCGCCGGGTCCTGGTGCCCGGCGGCACTTTTCATTTCGTCGAGCACGGTCTCGCACCGGATCCCGGTGTGGTGAAGTGGCAGAACCGGCTGAACCCGATTCAGAAGGCGCTGGCCGGAGGCTGCCACCTCAACCGCGATATTCCCGGCCTGATCGAATCCGCGGGTTTCGAGATCCGCGAAATCGACCGCTACTACCAGCAGGACGGCCCCAAACCGTGGGGCGCGCTCAATCTCGGTGTCGCGGTGGCCGCGTGAGATCTATTGGGGCCAGCCACCGTACGGGACGGTGATCAGCTCCATGTAATGGCCGACGGGATCGAGGAAATAGATCCCCCGGCCCCCGTCATTGTGATTGATCTCGTTGACGCCCTGCTGACGCGGATCGGCCCAATAGGTCAGCCCATACCGCTTGATCTTGGCGTAGGCGGCGTCGAATTCTTCCTCGGACACCAGGAATGCGTAGTGCTGGGGTTGCGGATCACCCTCGAAACCCGGTGGTATCCCGGCGAAGTCGAAGGTGACACCATTGCCGACGGTAACCGGAATAAACGGTCCGTACGGCTTGCCCACCTCCAACCCCAGAATGTCCGCCCAGAATTCGGCGGAGACTCGATTGTCCGTGCACGCGACAATGGTGTGGTTGAACTGGATAGTGATAGGAATTCTCCTGTAGTCGTGACGATCCCGACCCTGGACCGGTACAAGTCGGCCGACAGGAGCATCGCCACGCCACCGACGTTAACCAATCGCCCGCGAAATCGCCAAGCGCCCTGTGCGAACCGTCACAGCCGCTCGAAACCGGTAGCGCGTCAACGGCGAGGCGCGGAGTACTCCTGTTCCGGGCGGCCGGTGCTGCCGTAGCGCAGTTGCATTCGCAGATCGCCCATGCCGACCAGGCTCGCCAGGTAGCGCTGGGCGGTGGCGCGGGAGATGCCGATGGCCGCCGAGATCTGGGCGGCCGACATCGGCGCGTCGGACGCGCGAACTGCTTGTAGGACAAGATCTTTGGTGGGCGAGGCGACGGCCGACGCGGTCGCCGACGCCGCACCCGGCGCGGCCGTCCCCGGACGGAGGGCCGCCAGCGCCGCATCGACATCACTCGCCGCTACCTCCGGGGTCGCGAGCAGTCGCCGGTACCGGGCGTAACCGGCTAGCCGCGCCGCCAGCGCGGCGTGGTCGAACGGCTTCACCAGATACCCCAGCGCCCCGGCCGCCAGTGCGGCCCGTACGGTCTCCGATTCTGTTGCGGCGGTGAGCATCATGGCGTCGAAGCGGATCTCCCGCACCAACTCCACGCCGGACCCGTCCGGCAGATAGACATCCACCAGCGCCAAGTCGAAGGCGTGCTCACCGATCGCGGCCCGCGCGGCCGCCACACTGTTCACCGTCGCACCCACCACGAATCCCGGCAAGGCCGACACGATTCCAGCATGCATATTCGCCACGCGAAAGTCGTCATCGACGACCAACACGCTCAACTCTCCGCCCACGCGGGCTCCTCCTCGGTCAGCACACCCGGCATCCGGGCAATGAATTCCGCTCCCCCCAAACGATTCTCGGCCCCCACCACCGAACCCGACGTCCCGCCCGGGTTGGCGGCACCGTCCGTGCGTGGACCGGCGACACCACCCGCACCCGGATCCGCGAGCCGCACCTCACCGCCGCGGGCGCGCGCAACCTGCCGCGACAGCGCCAGCCCCAATCCTCGCCCACCCGGACCGCCACCCGCCTTGGTGGAAACCCCTTCCGCAAATACCGAATCCACCAAATCGGGCGCGATACCCGCCCCGCTGTCGACGACCGCGATATGCAGCGTGCCCCCCTCCTGCACCAACTCCACCTCGACCACCGGTCCTTCGAACGCCGCCCCACCACGAACCACCCCCGCCGCCTCGTCCACCACCCCGGCAGACCCTCTCGTCACCCGGGCGGGCTCGTTCGTCGCCCCAGCGTGCTCTTGGCCGGGATCCACACTCGCCGGGTGGATTTCGGCCGAAGCCGCGCCGGAATGACCGGGGGAGATTCCGGCCGTGGGCGCGGAGTGCGGGGCATTATCCGTCGTTGCCGTCGGGGTCATCGCTGCCGCGTCGATGGCGTTGTCGATGAGGTTGCCGAGGACGGTGGTGACGTCCACGGGGGCGGCGAGGTTGGCGTCGACCCAGGTGTTGGGGCCGAGGCGGAGGTGGACGCCCTGTTCGCGGGCGTGCGCGGCCTTGGCGGAGAGGAAGGCTTGCAGGTAGGGGTCTCGGATGGTGTCGACGCCGGGGAGGACCGCGCCGAGCGGGCCCGAGCCGAGGAGGTCTTCGAGGTAGCGAGTGGCCTCGTCGGGGCGGCCGGTATGGAGGAGGCCGGAGAGCAGGTGGAGACGGTTGGCGAATTCGTGGCGCTGGGCGCGCAGGACGGTGCTCATGGTGGAGACGGCGTCCAGTTGGCGGGTCAGGGATTCCACGTCGGTGCGGTCGCGGACCGACAGGACCGCGCCGAGCGGGCGGTGGTCGCGGGTGACGGCGCGGGCGGTCACCACCACGATGCGGTCGCCGACCGCGGCCTGCACCGGGTGTCCGTCGGCGGCCCGGAAGGCTTGCAGGACACGGGGAGTCAGGCCGCTGGCGTCGAGTTCGCTGCCGGGAGCCGGATCGATGGCGAGCAAGCGGCGGGCCTCGTCGTTGACGACGGTGATCCGCCACTTCGCGTCGACGGCGACCACACCCTCGCCGATGCCGTGCAGGACGGCGTCCTGTTCGCGGACCAGGTCGGCCAGATCCGAGGGCTCCAGACCCAGAGTCAGACCGTGCCAGCGACGAGCCAGCAAAACCGATCCGGCAATGCCCGCCAGCAGCGCCCCGCCGATCAGCAGGCCCGCGCGGCGCAGATCGCCGAGCAGTTGAGCGCGCACCGCGGCGGTCGAAATGCCCACGGACACTTCGCCGACCACCGATTCGCCATTGGGCGCGAAGACCGGCACCTTGGCGCGCACCGACTCCCCGAGGGTGCCGTGCTCCTGGATCACGTACTCGGTGCCGCCCAGCGCCTTCGACGGGTCGGTGCTCACCATTTCCCCGAGCCGGTCGCGGTCGGGATGCGCGAGACGCAGCCCGGCATCGTCGGTGATCACCACGAAAAGAGCGTCGGTGCGCAGGCGGGCGTCGTCGGCGAGATGCTCGAGGTCGCCGCGCGCGAGTTCGTCCCTCAGCTGCGGTCCCGGTTTCAGCGGGGTCCCGGCGTAGCGCGCGACCTCCGCGCGGACATCCGGGTCGGAGGCGACGGTGCGGGCGATGGCCAGCGCCCGCTGCCCGTACTCGCCGGAGAGCCGCTGCCCGCTGACATAGGCGAAGACGCCGAAGGCCAATCCGAGCGCCAAGCCCACCACGGCGATCTGCAGAAGCAGGATCTGGGTCCGGAGCCGGACGGAGCGGGGGCCGAGCGAAAGCACGGGCGACAGTGTAGACAACCCTCCGCAAACCCATGAGCAGAATGCGCAAAACAGGCGAATCGTCAGTTGTGTGACTTGCGCGCACAACTGGGCCGAGTGTGACCCGGCACACGTAACTTCTGTCCAACGCCGCAGCAGCGGCACTGGAAACAGGAGCGGTAATGAGCACAACGACCACTGCGCGCGGCGGAACGAGCGACGCGCCTTTGATCGAACTGCGTGGTGCGACCAAGCGGTTCCCGGGCAACAACGGTGGCATCCACACCGCGGTGCGTGACCTCAATTTCACGGTCGCGGCAGGCGAATTCGTCGCCGTCGTCGGCCCCACCGGGTGCGGCAAGTCCACCACGCTCTCGCTGGTCTCCGGCCTGGAGCCCGCCTCGGCCGGTCGAACCCTGGTGCGCGGCACCGATGTTCGCGGCATCCCCGACGGCGTCGGCTACATGTTCCAGCAGGACGCGGTGCTGCCGTGGAAGTCGGTCCTCGAGAATGTGGCGCTGGGCCCGAAGTTCCGGGGCGTGCCCAAGGGCGCGGCCCGTGAGCAGGCGGCCCGCTGGGTGCGCACGGTCGGGCTGGCCGGGTTCGAGAACTACTACCCGCATCAGCTCTCGGGCGGCATGCGCAAGCGGGTGGCGCTGGCGCAGACCCTGGTCAACGATCCCGAGATCATCCTCATGGACGAGCCGTTCAGCGCGCTCGACGTGCAGACCCGCCAGCTCATGCAGGACGAGCTGCTGCGGGTGTGGTCGGGCACGAACGCGGCGGTCATCTTCGTGACCCACGATCTGGAGGAAGCCATCGCGCTCGCCGACCGGGTCGTCGTCATGACCGCCTCCCCCGCCACCGTCTGCGGCGACTTCAAGGTCACGCTGGATCGGCCGCGCAATGTCGAGGAGGTCCGGCTCACCGAGGAGTTCCGCGACCTCTACAAGGAAATCTGGGAAACGCTGCGCGATCAGGTCGAGGCGGCTCGCACGAAGGGAGCGACCCGTGTCGCTTGAGATCACCACACCGCCTGACGCCATGCGCGAAACAGCCGCTACTTCACCGGAATTCGAGGTGGAGACCGAGGAGCAGATCCTGGCCCGGGTCCGCGCCAACGCCCGCAAACACCAGATCCGCACCTGGGGTCTGCGCGCCCTGATCGTGGTCGTCTGGCTGGGCGCCTGGCAACTCACCGCCACCTACTGGATCGACCCGTTCTTCTACTCCAAGCCGTCGCTCATCTGGGACCGCCTGGTCGAATGGTTCAGCCAGGGCACCCAATTCGGCTCCATCTGGCTACAGCTGTACACCACCGTGCAGGAGGCCGTGCTCGGCTTCGTCATCGGCACCGTCGCCGGTGTCGTGCTGGGCGTGTTGCTGGGCCGCTCGCGCTACTGGGCGGATGTGCTGGCCCCGTTCATCAAGGCGCTCAACGCGGTTCCCCGCATCGTGCTGGCCTCGCTGTTCATCATCTGGTTCGGCCTCGGATTGCAGTCCAAGGTCGCGACGGTCGTGGTGCTGGTGTTCTTCGCGGTGTTCTTCAACGCCTTCACCGGCGCTCGCGAGGTCGACGGCAATGTCATCAACAATGCCCGCATCCTGGGCGCCAGCCGCCGCCAGGTGCTCGGCTCGATCGTGCTGCCCAGTGCCACCACCTGGATCCTGTCCTCGCTGCACACCGCCTTCGGTTTCGCGCTCATCGGCGCGGTGGTCGGCGAATACGCCGGGGCCAGCAAGGGTTTGGGCCTGCTGATCAGCAATGCGCAGGGCACCTTCGACGCGGCCGGCATCTACGCGGGCATGATCATCATCACCGTGGTGGCGCTGGTGGCGGAATGGCTGATCGGCCTCGCGGAGAACCGGCTGCTGAAATGGCGTCCGTCGCAGGCGTCCGCGGGCCACGGCGGGATCTGAGCATGAGGTACCGCAAGCATATTGCCGTCGTCCTGCTGGCGATCAGCTCGCTGCTGCTGGTGACCGGCTGCCGCGACTCGCGCACCATTCCCGCCAAGAACGGGCGGCCGCAGATCACCATCATGGTCGGCGGTCTGGAGAAGGTCATCTACCTGCCCGCCATGCTGACCGAGAAGCTGGGCTTCTTCAAGGCCAACGATATCGACGTCCAGCTGCTGGGCGAGCAGTCCGGCGCGACCGCCGAGACCGCGCTGCTCACCGGCGACGTGCAGGCCGTGGTCGGGTTCTACGACCACACCATCGACCTGCAAGCCAAGGATCAGTGCCTGAAGACCGTGGTCCAATTCGCCGATGTCCCAGGCGAAGTGGAGCTGGTCTCCAAGCACGACGCCGACACGATCAAGTCCCCCGCGGACTTCAAGGGCCGCAATCTGGGCGTCACGTCGCTGGGCTCCTCCACCGACTTCCTCACCCAGGCCCTCGCCGGGCAGGCCGGGCTGAAGACCTCCGACTACACACGGGTGAAAGTCGGTGCCGGACAGACCTTCATCGCGGGCATGAACCACAACGGCATCGACGCGGGCATGACCACCGATCCGACCGTCGCCAAGATGGTCTCCTCCGGTGACGCGAAGATCCTGCTGGACATGCGCAATGAGCAGGGCACCCGCGCGGCGCTCGGCGGCCTCTACCCCGCCGCCTCGCTCTACATGCGCTGCGAGACCGTCGCCAGCCATCCGGACATCGTGCAGAAACTGGCGGACTCGTTCGTGCAGACCCTGCAGTGGATCAAGACCCACACGCCGGAGGAGATCGCGGCCAAGATGCCGTCGCAGTACGCGGGCGGCGACCCGAAGCTCTACGTCAAGTCCATCACCGACTCGATCAGCATGTTCAACGGTGACGGTCTGATGAAACGCGAAGGCCCGGAGAACGTCCTGCGCATTCTCGGGCAGTACTCGCGCAATGTGTCGCCGGTGAAAGACCGCATCGATCTGAACGCGACCTACACCAACGAATTCGTGGAGAAGGCCCAGGGCGCACGCAAACCCTGACCGGCCCCGGTGGAACCGCACATCGCATGAGGGGTGTGCGGTTTCGCGGCGTTCGGTGTGCTCGCGGTGTTCGCTGTGTTCGTCTACTTGCGACGGGAGCGGCGCAGCGCGTCACCGGTGAAGATGGCCAAGGCCAGCCAGATCAGCGCGAACCCCGCCCAGCGGGAGGCGGGCATGGGTTCATGGCCGACGGCGACACCCCAGGCCAGCTGCAATCCCGGCGTCAGATATTGCAGAATTCCCATGGTGGACAAGGGGACTCGCGGTGCGGCCAGCGCGAACAGCACCAGCGGGACCAGCGTGACCGGGCCGGTCGACATGAGCAGGGCCGTGTGCGCGCCACTGGATCCGAAGGTCGCGTTGCCGGTGACCGCGATGGCGATGACCGCGATCAACGCGAAGGGCGCGGCCGCCAAGCCCTCGGCGGCCAGACCCGGCAGGGCATCGAGCCGGATCACCTTCTTGACCAGCCCGTAAGTGGCGAACGAGCAGGCCAGGATCAACGCGATCCACGGCGGCCGCCCGTAATCGACGGTGATCACGATGACCGCCGCCGCACCGAGCGCGAGCGCCACCCACTGCGGGGCGCGCAGCTTCTCACGGAAGATCAGGACACCGAACGCCACCGTCACCAGCGGGTTGATGAAATACCCGAGCGCGCACTCGACCACGTGATGCGAGATGACCCCGTACACGTACGCGCCCCAGTTCATCGAGATCGCCGCCGACGCCACCGCGGCGAGCCGCCAGGTCCGAGCGTCGATGCGCCGCAGCTCCCCGATCCGCCCGGTGATCAGCAGCGCCAGCATCGAGACGACCAGCGTCCACAGGATCCGCTCGGCCAGCACCTCTCCCGCGCCCGCGAAGGACAGCAGCCCGAAGAAGGCCGGGAAGAGACCCCAGATGAAATAGGCCCCGATGCCGAAGGCGATGCCGGTGTCGCGGGTGCTCGCGCGCCCCGGATGCCCGCGCCGAGCCGTATCGACCGCCGTCGAGGCAACCGCCGCTGCCGAGCCGACCGCCGCGCCCGACCCGACTGCCTTGCCTGAACTGACTGCCCTGCCTGAACTGACCGCCTTGTCTAAGCCGACCGCCCTGCCTGAGCCGACAGCTGCATGGGAGCCAACCCCTGCGTTCGAGCCAGCCCCCGCGTCTGTGTTTCCGGGTGCTTCGGCGCTCCCGGCTGCTCGGGCGCTTCCACGTGCCGGGGCGCTTCCGGGTGTTGGAGCGTTTCCGGGTGTTTCGGCGCTTCCGGGTGCTTCAGCCACCCGATTACGTTAGCCCGCGCAACAAACGTCACGACAGTCAATACATCGGATCATCCGCACACCCGGTCCGGCGCGTGAGGTACAGCTACGGGCCAGTTTCTTTGATCGCCCTTTACTGTGGAGGGCATGTCGATTACTGCGCAGGCAGCTAGTCCACCCAGCCCACCCGCGCTGGGACTCACCTCCACCGAGGTGGAGCAGCGGCGGCGGGACGGGCTCACCAATGACGTGCCCGAGCGTGCCAGCCGGTCGGTCCGCGACATCGTCAAGGCGAACGTCTTCACCCGGATCAACGCGATCCTGGGTGTGCTGTTCATTCTGGTGCTGGCCACCGGGTCGATCATCGACGGGATGTTCGGGCTGCTGATCATCGCCAACAGCGCGGTCGGCATCATCCAGGAGGTCCGCGCCAAGCAGACCCTCGACAAGCTGGCCATCGTCGGGCAGGCCAAACCCGTGGTGCGGCGCGAAGGCACCGCGGTGGCGATCACCCCGCAGGAGATCGTGCTCGACGACATCATCGAACTCGGGCCCGGCGATCAGATCGTGGTCGACGGCGAGGTCGTCGAATCCGAACTCCTGGAAGTCGACGAGTCCCTGCTCACCGGCGAGGCCGACCCCATCGACAAAACCGTTGGCGGGCCGATCATGTCGGGCAGCTTCGTGGTGTCCGGCAGCGGCGCGTACCGGGCCACCAAGGTCGGCAAGGACGCCTACGCCGCCAAGCTCGCCGACGAGGCCAGCAAGTTCACGCTGGTGAAGTCGGAACTGCGCAGCGGTATCGACACCATCCTGAAAGTCATTACCTACCTGCTGATTCCGGCGGGACTGCTGTCGATCTACAACCAGTTGGTGTCCTCCAAGGAATCCTGGCGGCCCGCGGTCAACGGCATGGTCGCGGCCCTGGTCCCGATGGTGCCCGAGGGCCTGGTGCTGATGACCTCCATCGCCTTCGCCGTCGGCGTGGTCCGGCTCGGCGCGCGCAAGTGCCTGGTGCAGGAGCTGCCCGCCATCGAAGGACTGGCCCGGGTGGACGTGGTGTGCGCCGACAAGACCGGCACGCTCACCGAGAACGGCATGCGGCTGGCCGAGATTCGGCCCGCAGGAGAAATCGGCCGGACGGAGCACGCGGCCGGGAACGGGGCAGCTCCCGACGACATCCAGGAGCTGCGCCAGGTCCTCGCCGCGCTGGCCGGTGACGATCCACGGCCCAACGCCAGCATGCTGGCCATCAAGGAAGCCCTGCCCGAGGCCCCCGGCTGGCAGTCCACCGGTGTCGCGCCGTTCTCCTCGGCCAAGAAGTGGTCGGGCATGTCCTACGGCGAGCACGGCAACTGGCTCATCGGCGCGCCCGACGTGCTGCTCGACCCGAAATCCGAAATCGCCAACACCGCACAGGAAATCGGCGCGAAGGGGCTGCGGGTGCTGCTCCTGGCCCGCAGCGACCGCTCCGTCGACGCCCCGGACGCGCCCGGCACGGTGACTCCGGCGGCGCTGGTCGTGCTCGAGCAGCGGGTGCGTCCCGATGCCAAGGGGACGCTCGAATACTTCGCCTCGCAACATGTTTCGACCAAGGTCATCTCGGGCGACAACGCGGTGTCGGTCGGCGCGGTGGCGTCCTCGCTGGGGTTGCCCGGCGGGCACGACGCGGTCGACGCCCGCACACTGCCGACCGACCAGAACGAACTGGCGGACGTCCTCGACCACAAGACCGTGTTCGGGCGGGTCCGACCGGATCAGAAGCGCGCCATGGTCGCGGCACTCCAATCGCGAGGGCACACCGTCGCCATGACCGGTGACGGCGTCAACGACGTACTCGCCCTCAAGGACGCCGACATCGGCGTCGCCATGGGTTCGGGCAGCCCCGCCACCCGCTCGGTGGCGCAGATCGTGCTGCTGGACAACAGGTTCGCCACGCTGCCCTACGTGGTCGCCGAGGGCCGCCGGGTCATCGGCAATATCGAGCGCGTCTCCAACCTGTTCCTCACCAAGACCGTGTACTCGGTGGTGCTGGCGTTCCTCGTCGGCATCGCGGGCATCGGATCGCAGATCTTCAGCTACAAGGCGATCGGCTACCCGTTCCTACCCCGGCACGTGACGATCGCGGCCTGGTTCACCATCGGCATTCCCGCGTTCATCCTCTCGCTCGCGCCCAACAACGAGCGCGCCCGCAGCGGATTCGTCGGGCGTGTCATGCGATTGGCGGTCCCGTCGGGAACGGTCATCGGCGTGATGACGTTCATCTCCTACCTGATCGCCTACAAGGGACCCGACGCCGGCGACACCGCCAAGGTGCAGGCGGGCACCACCGCCCTGATCACCCTGCTGATCATCGCGGTCTGGGTCCTCGCCATCGTCGCCCGCCCCTGGAACTGGTGGAAGATCCTGCTGGTGGCGGGTTCCGTTGCGGGATACCTGATCCTGTTCGCGGTCCCCTTCACGCGGCACTTCTTCAAACTGGATCCGTCCAACGTGGCCCTGACCACCTCCGCCATCATCTGCGGCGGGATCGGCGTCGTCCTCGTGGAGGTGGCCTGGTGGCTGAGCGCCAAGTTCCTCGGCGAATCGCCGCACACCCGGCGGGAGTCGGCCGAAAACGCCTGATTCGCAGTTGTTCTGGAGCGGCGGTACACCACGAGGTGTGCCGCCGTTGCCGTTCGTCCCAGATTCCAAACTGGTCGCATGGTTTGGCTCGCCGGGGTGCCAGCCCTTCTGGGCAGTAACCGAATTCGCAGGTACCTTGTGCGCCATGGAGGTCCTGCTGCATCAGCTCGACGCGTTCGCCGACGCCCCATTCTCCGGTAACCCCGCGGCCGTCATGCCGTTGCTGTCCTGGTTGCCCGATGAGCTGTTGCAGCGGCTAGCCGAGGAGAACAATCTCGCCGAGACCGCCTTCTACACCTCCGCGCTACCGCCGGAAGCGGGTGCGCCGCCGGACAACTCGCCCGCCTTCCACCTGCGCTGGTTCACTCCGACCGTCGAAGTCGACCTGTGCGGCCACGCCACCATGGCCGCCGCCGCCCAGATCCTCGACGACATGCATCCCGGCGCCGACCGCGTGCACTTCTATACACGCAGCGGCTGGTTACGCGTCGACCGCGACCGCGACGACCTGGTGCTGGACCTGCCGTCGGTGTCCTCGGTGGAAATCGATGTGCACGAAGAGGTTCCGCACCGGCTCGCCCAAGCGCTCGGCGTGCGCCCACTGCGCGCCTTCGAAGGCACCGACGTGGTGCTGTTCGTCACCGGCGAGCACGAGGTCCGCGACTCCCGCCCGAACTTCTCGGCGTTCCCCGACATCAGCCGTGCCGCCATCCTCACCGCCGAGGGCGACGAGGTCGACTTCGTCTCCCGGGTCTTCGCCCCCGGCCAGGGCATTCCCGAAGACCCCGTCACCGGCTCCGCCCACGCCCAACTCACTCCCCTGTGGAGCCGCGAACTCGGCCGCACCACCCTCACCGCCCGCCAACTCAGCCGCCGCGGCGGGGCGCTGCGCTGCGCCCTCACGGACGACCGAGTCCGCCTGACCGGCCGCTGCCGGCGGTATCTGGACGGGGTAGTTCGCCTGCCGGACTGAGGGATTCAGCTGTAGTGCCGAGGAGTGAGCCGGTGCCGGAACTCAGCTGTCGATGCTGGAAACCCGGCGATCGGTGATCTGGCGGGTGAGCGTGATCAGATCCTCGGTGCGGTAGCCCGGGTAGCCGTGCAGGATGGCCAGCCATTCCGCCGGGATGGCCGATGCACCCCAGCGAGCGCCGAGCAGACCACCCGCGATGGCGGCCGTCGTATCGGTGTCACCACCGGCACGCACGGCCAGTTCCAGTGCGCCGGGCAGGGTTTCGGCGTGCGTGATGGCCCACCAGGCGGTCTGCAAGGCGTGCACGACCCACCCGTTGTTCGAGAAGTCGGCGGGCGTGCCGGATTCGGCCTTGTCCAGCAAGGGTTCCCAGAATCCGGTGTCGACCTGCGAGAGCGCTTCGCGCAGACCGTCATAGGTGCCGTGGATGATCGCGTGCCGGATGGCCAGCGTCCACAACTTGCACGCCTGCATGGCTTGCATGTCGTAGTGGGTCAGCGAGCTGACGAGTTTGGCTGCCTTGCCGCACTTCTCGGGATCGTCGAGGTAGACGAGAGCCACCGGCGCGGTCCGCATGAGCGAACCATTACCGGCCGTCAACCCGGTCAGATCATGCGCCCGCATCTGCATGGCACGCCCACCGACATCCCGATGCTCGAGCACCTGCCGGGTCTGATTGCCGATATCCTTCGGCCCCGAATCCCACCAGGCCACGAACTCGGCGGCCACCGCGTCCAAGCCCTCCGGCCCGCACACATCGCCGACCTTCGCCGCGGCCCGCGCCACCGCGACCGCCATGGCCGTGTCATCGGTCCACTCCCCCGGGGCCCACATGAAGCCCCCGCCGCCCTTCATCCCGATTTCCACCTCGGGATCGGGATACGTGAACTCGTAGCCCGCCCCCAGCGCGTCCCCCGCCGCCGTGCCCAGCAGTACCCCGGCGGCCCGATCGGCCTGCTCCGGCGTCAATTCCATCTGTGCTCGCCTCTTCCGCTCCGATGCGTCACCATCGATCTACCACGACGTTACTCACCCCGCGGGCACGCCGACTCGGCCAGCCGTCGTCTTTACGGGTTCTGCACTACGCTCGAACCACTCCCGTCGCGATCGTCCTGCGCACACCCTCCCCGTCACTCGGATGAATTTCCGGAGGTTCTGCCGATGATGAACCAGCTCGTCGACCGCCCCAGCCCTACCGCAACGCATCCGCTCTCCCAGCCACTCGCCCCCGTTCCCGACAGCGGGCACATCTTCGACGTCACCCGCCGCCTCGGCACGGTCGACATGGACGAGAACCAGCATCTGCGCATCGACGGCATCGCGCGGCACCTCCAGGACGCGGGCGTGGACCATCTCATCCACACCGGTGCACTCGAATCCCACCCGCACTGGATCGTCCGGCGCACCGTCATCGACGTCCTCCAGCCCATCACCTGGCCCGCCCAACTCCGCATCCGCCGCTGGTGCTCGGGCATCTCCCTGCGCTGGTGCACCATGCGCGCCCGCATCGACTCCGACACCGGCGGGCTGATCGAGACCGAAGGCTTCTGGATCCACATGAACAAGGACACGATGAGTCCGTCTCGCGTGGCCGACGAATTCTTCGAGCTCATGTGCACCACCACCGACGATCACCGCCTCCGCTGGCGGCAATGGCTCGACTCGCCCCTGCCCGCCGTTCCCGGCACCCGTTTTCCCCTGCGCCGCACCGACACCGATCACTTCCAGCACATCACCAACACGGCGTACTGGCATGCGGTCCACGAATTCACCGCCGACACAACCGAACTCACCCAGGCACCGCATCGGTTCGTCCTCGAATACAACAAGCCCATCCGCTACGGGGAATCCCTCGATATCCACACCGAGCGTGGCGATAGCGCTGTCACGCTCTGGTTCACCGTCGACCGTGACATCCGCGCCATAGCCCAACTCCGCCCTGCCTCACGGTGACAAAGCGAAAGAACGGAAAAGACAAAAGACGCCTGGAGGAGGAGTTGGGAGGTGGCTGGGTTGGGCTCGCCCACCGGCGGTCCCAGCCACCTCACCGATCGCGAAGTTCATCGACGCTGTGGAATTGTCAAAGAACAAGAACGCGTGGAGCGGCTGCCGAGGGTGCACGGGCTGGCGGCGTAGCCGCGTTTACGCAACCCGGGCAGCGGAGCAACGACCGGCAGGCGGCGCAGCCGCGTTTACGCGACCGCGAGCCGACCGGCAGCACATCGGCCGTGCGGGGTTCAGGCCACCCGTGAACCCCACAGCTGGTAGCTGGATTCCGCCGCAGCGGCAACCGCCGTGCTCAGGTGATGACGCTCGTTCACCCGTGGCGTGCCGGTCGGATCGACATGCTTCGGCGCGATCCAGCCGCAGCGGCCCGGGTGGGCCGAGTCCTTGCCCATGACCACGGTTTTCCAGCCGTCCGCGCTGTCGTTGACCAGTGCGTGGCAGTGATCGCACGCCAGCGCGAGATTCGCCAGATCAGTCGGGCCACCGTCGACCCAGTCGGTGATGTGGTGCACCGCGCACATGCTCGCGGGCGCATCACAACCCGGACGCGTGCAGCCCTTGTCCCGCGCGATCAACGCCAGACGCTGACCGGGACTGGCGAGACGCTTGCCGCGACCCAGGAACAACGGGATGCCGTGCGGGTCAAGCACAGCCAGCACCGGGCGGGAGCCCGCCGCCATCTTCAACGCTTCGTTGATGGAGACGTGGCCGCCGGTGGCGGTGGA
This sequence comes from Nocardia sp. NPDC004722, assembly GCF_053601505.1. NCBI lineage: Bacteria > Bacillati > Actinomycetota > Actinomycetes > Mycobacteriales > Nocardiaceae > Nocardia > Nocardia sp. NPDC004722. Next base: position 22,852 of record NZ_JBSGBY010000011.1, on the reverse strand, counting down.
GGCCAGGCCCGCGCCGCGTTCGAGATCGGCCAGGCTCATGGTGAGGATGACCTGGGTCTTGAGACCACGGTGAGAACCGAAACCCGATGCCGCAGTCGTCATTTCGTACTCGGCGGGAGACCCAACCGACCCGTCGGGGGCGAGAGCCGCACTGGGAGTGACAGTCCGGCCGACCTCGGCAGCCACAGCGGCGGACGTGCTGAACGCGGCCGTCGTTGGGGCGGGTGCGCCATGCGCTGCCACGTACGCGGCCGTCGAGTCAGCGAGCGCGGCGGACACGGCAGCAACACCAGCGGTCTTGGCGGTCGATGCAGTGCGCGTACCGGTGGCAGCGACGGGTTGCAGCAGCGCATACAAGGCGTCGTGGGTGCGTTGCCCAGCGTCGCGACGGTCGCGGCGGGCAGCCTCCTCCAACGCCTTCGAGTCGAAGGCTTTCGCCGACAAGGCAAGTGGCTCCAGGTCCTCGATGTTACACATGCCGGGGCGGGCGTACTTGGCCAGGAACGCATCCAAGTAGGCACGCAGTTCGGGGGTCAGCCAGCCCTCGACCTTGGACATGCCGTCCACACCAGCACGGCCCAGGGTGACGCCGCGACGGCGGCGGCGGTCGGCATCGGAGATCACCGTGCCTTCCGGATCCAGACGCGCCAGGATTTCGCGGCCCATCTTGGGCAGATCGTCCGGCCAGCCGGTCACGCAATGTTCCACGAGCTGCTGCTCGATCTCCGCGTACGCCTCCGGCGCGATGTCATCGGGGAGATGGGTCATCACCTCCGCGACGTTGCGGACATGATCACGCGAAATCAGGCCGGACTCATACGCTTCTGCGGTGGCGGACAGCGCGATCGGGCGGGGCTTGCCGTCGCCGGTGAGGAACTCGCCGCACACCTCGGCGATCTTCACGCGCCCTGCCGCGTCATAGCGCGACAGGCTCAGGGTTTGGCGCAGGAACTCTTTCGGGGAACCGGCACCGGTGGACTGTGGCAAGCCGCGTTCGGCGACCGCGATGATCAACGGGGAATCAAGGGCGGAGAGTTGGCGTTTGCAGGTTTCGAGGTCGCGCAGGAAAGCGGTGAACTCGGCGTCGGTGAGTATGGCGAGGCCGTTGGTGCGGACTGTGGTCGCTACGGAATGGACTGCGGTCACCAGTTGGGTGATGCCGCTGGTTTCGAATACTTCCCCCTTCGAATGCATGTGCTAAGAATACCGCCTCGCGAGAACACCGGGAACCCGAAATGTCCAGTATGCCAAGGGAATACAGAATATCTCGCGTTTCTGAAGCCGCTACTGTTGGCAGGGTGACTGAAACTGATGCTGCCCTTGCCATCCGAGCTGCGGAAGCTGCCGCCGCGGTGATCCGCGACCAATTCCATTCCCCGATAATTCGTTTCGCGAAGGAGGGGGATGATTTCGCGACGCAGGCGGATCTGGCTGCTGAGCGGGCGATTCTGGAGATCCTCAGGGACGGGCGGCCTGCCGATCACTTTCTGGCGGAGGAGTCCGGAAGTACCGGCCTCGCGTCCGATCGCATCTGGTTGATCGATCCGCTCTGTGGCACACGCAATTTCGCGGCCGGAACTCCGCACGTGGCGGTGAACGTGGCGCTGCGTACAGGCGATGAGGTCACGGCCGCGGCGGTCGCCGATCCTTTTGCCGCCGAGACGTTCTGGACCGATGGCACGACCGCCGCCGTCCGCCGTGACGGCACCGATCACCCCTTGCGGCCCCGATCCGACAGCCGCCTGGTGGAGATCGACGCCGACAACCCCACACCCCACACCGACTGGTTCTCTCCCGCCCGACTGCTCGCCGACCCTGCCTTCACGGCAGCCTTCTACCCCAGAGTCCTGTCGACTTCACTGGCCCTGGCGTGGGTGGCGGCCGGACGCCGATCCGCCTACGTCGTGGACCGGGATCTGCGAGACGATGTGCACTTCACCGCCGGGATCGCCGTCTGCCGGGCGGCAGGCTGCACCGTGACCGGACTGGTCGGCCAACCGCTCCACACCGCCCCGCACGGGCTGATCGCCGCTGCGGATCCCACCACCCACGGTGAGCTGGCGGAGATCATTCGCGCAGCCGAGAACTAGAGCGCCGCATGGTGATACAGGGCGTCACCGACCAGCACCACTCCGGCCAGCACCAGCAATACCCGCACGGACGCGGGTCCGAATCGCTTCAGCGACCGCACCAGCCCGCGATAGAACCGCCGCGCCCCCGTGGATCGCAGGGTCGAAGTGAGAAGCACGAGCGCCGGTGGCAGCAGCGCGATCAAGCAGTAGGCGACGATGATCAGCGGCCACAGTGGCGGGTGCGGGTCGCGGGCCGAGATCATGGCGAGGCCCGCCAGATACGGGACCGCGGTCGGGGCCTGACCCAGGCCGACCGCGATTCCGGCGAGCCCCAGCAGCAACGGTTTTCGGCGCGCCCGCAGCGCCCACTCCGGAACCGCCGCCGCGCCCTCGCTTTTCGACAGTCGCAGACTGCCGAGCACCAGCAGCAACCCGCCGACGAGCAGTTCCGCCCAGTACCGGACCCCGGGCGTGATGTCGAAACTCACCAGATCGGTGAGGAATCGCAAACCCAACACGAAGGTGATGCCGAAAACCGTGGTGACCGCGAACACGCCCGCCAGGAAACTCAACGCTCCGGGCACCGGCGACCGCCGACTCAGCCGACTGTCGTAGACCACCGCCGTCGTGACGCCGACCAGGAGAACGTCGAGCGAGTCCAGAAACGCGAACCCCGCCAACGCCAGCAGAAAGATCACCATGATCCCACCGAACATACGTGATGAGATCCCGAACGGTCTGTGACCCGCACCCCACGCGATCACGCCCACCCCGGCTGTCACCACCCTCTGCCACAATTCGCCGCATGTCGATCTTGCCGCCATCCGATCCAGCACATTCGAAGCTCTACTCGGAATGGGTGCGGCAGTTCGATCCCGGAATGACCAGCAGCGCTGACGAACTCGTGGACGCTCTCATCGCGAACTTCCGCAAGACGCGCAAGCCCGGCGCCTTCGTCGACGACGTCGACAACCGGGCCGAGGATCTGCCCGAGTCGCATCGCCCCTGGTTACTGGATATGGTCGGCCATTGGCTGAGCGCGAACCATTCGCTCTGGGACACGACCTACCGGACCGCCGCGGTCAGCGCATATGGGCGAGCGCGAAGGATCGAGCGGGAGCATTCCCTCCCGGTGCAGGTCGACTACCACCGGGAGAACACCCTGGTATTCGCACGGGCGGGCGCACTGCCGGTCAAAGAGGTTGCGGTACACCAGCACTGGCTGAGCAGCGTGAGCTCGCCGCAGGATGCGCACCGCGAGTTCGTCCGGCTACTGCTGGCACTGGCCGAGGGCGGTTCGGCCCTCGGCGCGGATCTGCACCGCCGCGTGCGGACCTCGGCCAAAGCCGCAGGACTCGACCTGGACGAGGACGCCCGGGTGCTGCGGGAGGTGCTGGTGGCCTGTACATCCCGCAAGGTGCCCGACGGCCTGCTCGACGGCATGGCGAAGGTATTCGCACACAAGCATGTGGATTTCACCCGGGACACCCTGGACGATGTCGCACCGTTTCTGGACCTGTTCCCCGCGACGGTGACCGACGGCGCCGCCCTGCTGCGCCTGCTCGACACGATCGGCGCGATCGACGCCATGGCCGTCGGGAAGCTCACACCACGAATGGGACTCGCCGGATGGATCAGCCAGTTCTTCTTCATGTACTGCTACGTCGAAACCGGCGGCGGCATCATGGCACAGCAGATGCCGCGGGAATTGTTCGACATGATCGAGCGGATCGCTCCGCGGCTGCGAGCGGCCGGAGAGCGAGTCTCCATGGCGCGCGGCCGGTTCCACAACGTGTACCTGGATGCCGATCTGGCCGACGCGCTGCTGGCGGTAGGTGTCGGAGTGGACGGTCCAGACGCAGGCAAGATGCGCTTCTGGGGAGCGGAATCCCGGCGCGATCTGATTGCCCTGGCCGCTGATCCGGTGCTGGGTCCGCAACTGGAGGGCGTCGTGCACGCCGACAACGCGACCACCAGCACCGCCATCGTCCGGCTGCCGAACAACCCCGGAATCGAACGGGCGGTGCACGCCCGCATCGTCGCCGTCCTCGAACGCATCGCGAGCGGTGGTCTGCTGGAAGCCGACAGGGCCCTTGCCGAACTCGACGGCCTGCTCGATCTGCCGACCGCACAGGCCCTCGACGGCATCGAGGAGGCACTGGCCGCACTCGACGGAGCCGGTCCGCTGCTGCGCACACTGCGCGCCGGTGTCCCGGCCGAATTCCACTGGCCCGCATGGGAAGCAGCAATCGAGCACCTGGGCACACCCAAGGGCGTCACCGCTACCTGGCCGATGCTCACTCTCTACAACAGCAGACGCGCGGTGGTGATCGATCCGCACGGCATCGTCGCTGACACCGAGTTCACCGCGCCGCGCGGAACCCACGTCCAGGCGGTGTTCTACGCGGGCGGCGACTTCCTGGTCGGCTACAGCGACTCCAAGATGGCCTACCCTTAGCATGCGTTCTGGACGAGCGCGCCCGCGACAACATTCGCAATCACCGAATGGCGTGGCATGTCCGCCTGCCGCAACATCTACAACGGCGGCCTCGGCTATCAATTCGCCACCACCGACGGCCGCCACGGCGGACAACGGATACTGCGGCCCGGCGACCGCCACGGTGTGGAGGACTGCAGGCATCAGCTCAGTGACGGCACACGTTTGTGGAGTTTCGAGGGATATCGCAGGGACCTGGACTCCTGGGCCGAATTCGATCACTACACCGGCTTGCGGTCGGAAACCGCTTCCGCGCCGGACTTTTTCGCACGCTTCGACGTTCCCGCGGGCAAGGAGTGGATCAGCTGGCTGCTGTCCTACGTTCGGCTGCCGGAAAGCGTGACAGCCTCTCCCCTCGGCTCGGTGGCGGGCCGCAGCGGCTTCCGGATTCTGCGCGACCGCGACGGGTGGTCGGGCTACGTCGTGGAGTCCGTGGACGGCCGCCGCGCGATTCACACGGGCGGTGGGGATGTCAAAAATCCGTGGGGCATTGCCCGTTTCCCCGAAGACGGGGCCGACCTGCTCCTGACCTATGGCTCCGACAACGATGCCGGTGACGGCACCGGATTCGCGCCCATCCGCGGCTACGACGGTGAAAGCCCCCTCTGGGAGGTGTCGACCGCACCGAACCGCCCCTCGGCCTTCCCGCCCCCGGCGTTCTGGCATTTCCTCACCCCACGTGATCCCGCCGGTTCCGCCGTCTTGCGCGGCCTGCGCACGGCGGACGTGCGGGATCTGCTGGCCTCGGGAGTCCTGCCGTCGGGCATTACCGATCCCGCACTCGCCGACGGTGTGCGCTCCCATATCGATCACGCGGCCCGTCTGGTCCGAACCCGGGAACGAATCTCCCGACGGGTGGCGACGATTCGGTCCGGCGCCCTCATCACGCCGCCGATGACGGCACCGGACAGTGACCTCCTACCCGCGCTGCTCGGCCTGCTCGACCACCACCCGGACGCGCATCTCACCGTCGTGCCCGCCACCCTCACCGCGCTTGCTGCGGACGGCCGTTTCCTGGCCGGGGACATCGACGAGACCGTGCGCCGCATGAGTCCGCCCGCGCCGCCGGTCGACTGGACACCGCTGCTCGGTCAAATCGGCGCGGTGGCCTGGCGCGCGATCAACGGCCGCACGCCCGAAGCGCAACGCACCGCGCTGATCGCGCTGCTCCGCACCTGGGCCGCACAATCCTTCGCGAAGCCCGGTGCATGGCGGCTCGGCGAATGGCAGCCGACTACCGAGACCACCGTCGAGCGCACCCTGATACTTTCGGGCCACTATCTACAGCCCGCGGACGTCACCTCGCCCGAGGAAACGCCGGGGATCCGCACTCACATCGTCACCATCACCCGCGACGACACGTCCCGAATCGAACAACTCTTGGACCTGTTGTCACGCAACGGCTCTCACACACCCAGCGAGAAGGCGGTGCGGTTGTTCGCCGAGCGCACCGGCGTCCGGGATCCGATCGCCCGGCTCGCGCTGGATGGACTGCCGCGACGCTGCGGCTTCGGAGGCGGGCCCATGAGCCTGCACGAAGCCCACGACAAGATGGTCAGCACCAAGCCGTACAGCGCGAATTACGTGGTCGCCGAACAGTACGAGAAGTTTCAAGGTCGCCTCGGCTGGCTCGGTCGCCGTCGGCTCCTGGCCGCCGGGCTACCCGAGGATCTCGCCGAATTGTGGACCGAGGAAGGTGATCTCGCGGCCGCCGAGCGAATGGCGGCGGTATGGATCGAGTTCGTGGGCGCGCAACCGTATGTGCCCGAGGAACTCACCGTCGAGTTGGAGGCCGCCACCGACCTGCCCGGTACGTTCGCGCTCGCGCTGGCGCATCCGAACGAGACGACCATGGCGACCCAGAACCTGCGGTGTCAGGTGCAGCCGGCCGGACACGGATGGTTGGCGTTGCAGTGCGGGAACGACAGTTTCAGCAGTTACCGACGCTGGAATCCCTACCGGGACTTGGCGACCGCGGTGGCGTGGGCGCTCACCGAACGTGCCGTCGGGGACCCGGGCTGCCGTGGAGTCATCGAGCTGCACGACCGGCTCCACGCGCGATTGCGAGCTCCGAAGCTGCTCGTGGTGCCCGACCAGCCGGACCGCGCCGCAGAGCTTTTCGGACCGGATACGTATCCGCTGCGGGACCATGTCATCTACGACGATGGCCTGATCGTCGCCGAAAGCCACCCATGGCGAAGCGCGACGTTCCTGCGTCCGGCCGCGCTCTCCGACCCCGATGCATTGGCCAGGAGCCTGCGCACCTGCGCGGACCACGCCCTGACGGAACTCGCCGACACCATCCACCGCGAGGCGACCCTGGTGACCGGCTTGTCGAGCCTGATCGAGCGTGCTGCCGATACCCCGGTGGCAGTGGGCCGCTTCGAAGCCGACCCGCAACAGAGCGCCCCGGAACTGGTCGCCAAGGCCTCGGCCGCCCTCGGCGTGGGCCTCGACGCGGCGGCCCTCTACCTGCAATTGCTGACTCTCCCCCGCCCCACCGACCGCAATCTGCGCCGCTGGAACGGCTGGACCTCGGCCCGGCACAAGAAGACTCAGGCCGAACTCGTCGACCGGCGACTCGTGGTCGAGGACAAGCGGGCCCGGGCCGGGCGCACCGCCTTCATCCCCGGCCCCTGGACCGAGAAGCTCGCGAAACCGCACCTCCCGCTGGAGACCGCCAAACTCGCCCGCTACCTGGTCCGCCCGCAGGACAAGGACATCATCGGCCCCTACTCGGTGATCCTCCCGCCGCGCCCGTTGCACGAGATGTTCGCCGACGCTTGGGCTTCGCGGAACACGTAGCCGAACCGCACGGTTCCGGACGACTCAGTTGTCCGGGACCGGGCCGTCGTCGGGGCCGGGGCTGGCGGTGTCGAGTTGTTCGGGGAGGAGAGGGGAGACGGCGAAGACGCCTGCGGAGGCGTCGGCGGGGAGGGCCTGGACGGCGCGGATTCCGGGGAGGGCGGCCAGGTCTCGGAGTTTCGGGAGGGGGCCTTGGAGGACGATGCCGACCACGCAGGCGCAGTTCGCGCGGAGGCGGGTGGCTACCAGGTTCTTCACCCGGGTGGAGCGGTCGTCGTAGGTTTGGGTCGATTCCACCTGGGCGGCAGCGGCTTTGACCGAGGCGACGGCCACCTCGATGCCCGCCGGTACGCCGATGGTGATGATCGGAGTGGCGACGCGGTCGACCGGGACGTGGTAGGCGACCTCCGAGATGCGCAGGCCGCCACTGAATTCGGGGATGCGGTCGGCGGTCACGCCGGTGGTGAACGAAACCAATGCCCAGTGGGCGTCGGAGTCGCTGCCCGCCACTGACGTCCGTGCCTGTGCGATGTAATCCGCTACCGGTTCACCGCTTTCCGGCCCCAGCCGGTCGGTGGAGATGATCGCCGCCCGGGGCGGGATGGCCCGGCCCAGGACGACGATCAGGATCACGAAAAGTACTGCGGCGAGCGCGATCCCGGCGCGGCGCAGCGTCGGTGCATCCACAGGCGGTTCCGATCAGTGCGCGCGCAGGACGTCGAGTGCGTGTTCCAGGTCGGCGGGGTATTCGCTGGTGATCTCGACCCAGCGGCCGTCGGCAGGGTGGTTGAAACCGAGCTGCCGGGCGTGCAGCCACTGGCGTTCCAGGCCAAGCCGTTCGGCCAGCCGAGGATCCGCCCCGTAGGTCAGGTCACCGCAGCAGGGGTGCCGGACCGCCGAGAAATGCACCCGGATCTGGTGGGTGCGACCGGTTTCCAAGTGGATGTCGAGCAGGCTCGCCGACTGGAACGCCTCGACGGTGTCGTAGTGGGTGACCGACGGGCGGCCGTCCGCGGTGACCGCGAACTTCCAGTCGTTGCCGCGCGCCCGCCCGATCGGCGCGTCGATGGTGCCGCTCGACGGATCCGGATGACCCTGCACCAGCGCGTGATAGCGCTTCTCCACGGTCCGGTACTTGAACGCCCGCTTGAGCTGGGTGTACGCGTGCTCGGACTGCGCGACCACCATCACACCCGAGGTGCCCACGTCCAGCCGGTGCACGATGCCCTGCCGCTCATGGGCTCCCGAGGTGGAGATGCGGTAACCCATGGCCGCCAGCCCGCCGACCACGGTGGGCCCGGTCCAGCCGACGCCCGTGTGCGCCGCCACCCCGACAGGTTTGTCGACGGCCACGATGTCGTCGTCGGCGTAGAGGATCTTCATCCCGTCCACCGGTGTCGCCTCGACGGTGAGTTCGCGCTTGGGCTCGGGGAATTCGACCTCCAGCCACGCCCCGGCGGTGAGCCGATCCGATTTCCCGGCCGCGACGCCGTCGATCTGGACGCTGCCGTCCTCGGTCATCGAGACCACCGCGGTCCGCGACAGGCCCAGCAAACGGGACAGTCCGGCATCGACACGCATGCCGTCCAAACCGTCCGGCACCGGCATACTGCGAGTTTCCCTCACGCCGTCTCCCCCTCCGCGGTCGAAGCTTCCTGCTGCCGGTGCATGCGCGTGCCGTCGGGTTCGAAACCGAACACCGTCAAGGCCACCAACAGAATGGCCCCGCACACGATCGACGAATCGGCCACATTGAACACCGGCCACCAGCCGACCGCGACGAAATCGACGACATGGCCCTGCAGCGGTCCCGGCGCGCGGAACAACCGGTCGACCAGATTGCCGAGCGCGCCACCGAGGACCATGCCCAGGCCGATCGCCCACGGCAGCGACCGCAGCGTGCGGCCGATGCGGACGACACCGATCACGACGGCGGCGGCGACCAGGGTCAACAGCCAGGTCATGCCGGTGGCCATGGAGAACGCCGCGCCCGGGTTGCGGATCAGCGACAGCCGCGCCCAGTCCCCGATCAGATAGATCGGCTTACCGGGCGTCATGGTGGCGACCACGATGGTCTTGGTCAGCAGGTCCAGTCCGAGCAACACCGCGGCGATGATCAGCAGGGTGCGCAACCGCAACGGCTGGGACGCGACCGCGCCCTCGGACGCTGACTTCGGGTCTGATTCCTCTGCGCCGGATTCGGGCGGCCGCTCGGTACTCACCCTGACATCATTCCTCATCCCCGAAACCGCCCTGCCGCCCGCTCGTGATCCCAGCTGTTTTTCAGGAACGCGTCGTAACCTGTTCGACGTGACGGTGTTGTCTTCATCCCCCAGCTCGGCGAACGCCACCGCACCCTGTTCCGGCCCACCGCGCCCGCCGCGGCGACCGGGTGCGCGCACCACGCGTTCGGGGGTGTTGATGCTGGTTCTCGCGATGACCTTGACCGCGTTCGGCGTCGGTTGCAGCGCGCCCGGCGAGCGGACCGTCGAGTCCGACAACACGGAACCGGTGGGCTTCAACAAGGAAGTCACCATGCCGATCGAGGCGGTGACCACCACCGTCGTCGATCCGGGTGCCGAACCCCGGTCGCCGCTGCGACGCACCCTCGAGCCGGGCACCACCCAGCAGGTCACGCTCAGCACCGATCACCATGTCGAGCAGCAGATCAACAATCAGGCGCTGCGCGATATCTCGCCGCCCGCCATGACCATTCCGCTCAGCGCGCAGGCCGGCAACGACGGCGTCGAGCTCACCCTCGGCAACGTCACCTCCCCCGATCCGAGCCTGGCGAAGGCGCTGCTGCCCGCCGACGGCTCCCGGGTCGGCTTCGATGTCAGTGAGCTGGGCGCGATCACCGCGTTGAAGCTCGCCCCCAAGCCTTCCACCCCCGATACCGCGCGCGCCGCCCTCGAGCAGGCGTTCTATCAGGCGGTGTACCAGTCCATCGCGTTCCCGCAGGACCCCGTCGGGGTCGGGGCGGTGTGGACGGTGCGGCAACAGGTTTCCGGCAGTGTGCCCCTCGAACAGGTCACCACCTGCACGCTCACCGCGCGCGACGGCAACCAGCTCACCATCGAGCTGAATGTCACGCAGACGCCGAAATCCACCGTCTGGCATCTGCCCAACGAGGCGGGCCAGCTGGAGATCGTCGACTACCTCATGCACGGCACCGGCACCATCGGCGTGGATCTCGGTCTGCCGCTACCGGTTTCCGGCACCGTCGAGGTGGGCGGCAACCAGACCTACCGGGACCCGCACAGCTCGGTGACGCTGCGTCAGACCCTGCGCACGGAGGTGCAGTGGGGGGCGTGACGCGAGGCGCGCTGCTGCTGGGCGTGCTGGCGCTGACCGTCACCGCGTGCGGCAGCCACAAGGATTCCGCGCCCGTCCTGCCCAGCCTCGGGCCGACGGTGAAGCCGAGCCAAACACCCGGCGGCGCACCGGTTCCGGACCAGTACACGCTGCGCGCACTGCTGCTGGATGCCGGGGCCCTGCCCGCGGGATTCACCGCGCTCGACGATCCGCCGCCCGGGAATGCGGGCGGTGCGGGAGCCAAGACCGATCCCGCGCAGTGCGCGAATATTCTGGCGGCCATCGCCACTCAGGCCCCGGGCGCGGCCGCGCAGGCCGCCGCCCAGTTCGGCGGCCAGAATTTCGCGTCCGTGGACATCGATGCCGCGTCGTATGCGAACGGCGGTGCGGCACAGGCGTTCACCACCGTGCAGGGACTGTTGCAGGGGTGCACCAAGTACTCCGGCAAGGACGCCGACAACACCAAGGTCGACTTCCGGCTCGGCGGGCTCACCCAGCCGCAGGACGGCGACGGCTCGGCCGCCTTCCAAGTACGCACCACCAGTGACGGACTCACGCTCTACACCGATGTGAGCATCACCCTGGTCGGGTCGACGGTCGTGCAGATCGCCCTGTCGGATGCGAAAGAGCCCGATCCGGCGCAACTTACGGCCATGACCGCGGCCCAGGTCCGCAAGCTGCGCGGCGCGGCGGGACCGTAGAGCCTCCCTCGTCATCCCGGCGTGCTTTTGGCCGGGATCCACACCCGTATTGCACCAACAGTTTTCCTGGATTCCGGCCAAGAACACGCCGGAATGACGAGGGCCCCCGTCTCCATGAGGAAACGGGGGCCGGATCATTTCTCGCCGTGGAAGCTACTGCCAGCCGGTAACATTGATCGGACCCGGATTCCACAGACCCGTGTGGGTATCGGTGGTCACCACCGGCTTAGCGGTCTGCGCCGACGCGTCGATGCGCTCCAGCTTCTGCAACTCACCCCAGTCCCGGCGCGGATCGTTCGCGAGGAACGTCGCATACGTGATCGGCCGCAGCAACATCGAGCTCCAGCCGAGCGCGCCGCCACCGTCGTGGCTCTGCCACAGCGTGGTCATGGCCGCGCCGCCCCGGTCGGGCAGGATGCGGTAGTCGGGCACCTCGGCGATGCCGTCGAGGTGATCGAAGGGCCGCTGGCACGGGAACTGCAGGCCCACTTCCCAATCCAGCAGCACCGGCTTGGTCTTGCCGACGAAGTCCTGCAGCGTGACGGTCTGCGGAATGCGCGGCGGGGTGAGCGCCACCCACTGCTTGGGATCGCTGTCGCGGTCCTCGGCCAGTACGCGAATCGCGGTGGCCGACGCCGGAATCTCGCTCATCGGCACCCGCAGGTTGCGCCAGGTCGGCGCGGGACCGATATCGATGGGCGTGACCCGGCCCTGCGGTTGCAGGGAGCCGTCGGCGCCGGGCACCCCGTACTCGATCTCCACCCGCTGACCGGGCGTCACGATGCCGTCCTTGTCCACCGAGCGGATGCGCCCGGCCGCCGCCAGCGCGATGATGCCGGCACTGTCGCGTTGCGGGGGCAGCGCGTACCAGCCGGTGGTCAGCGTCGAGACCGCCTCGGTACTGTTGTAGCTGCCCAGCACCGGGGTGTCCGCGTTCAGGCCGAAAGGCAGTGGCGCGGTGGTGGTTCCATCGACCGTGCCGCTGGAGCGGCCGCTGACGGCGGCGGAGACGTTGCCGCCGTTGTCGGCCTCGTCGTCGGCGCGCAGGTCGGTGGCCACGCCCTTGGGCGAGAACCCGGTCGAGTCGGCGGTGAACGTGCTCAGCGCGTCACCGTTGACCGGCGGCAGCATGCCCGCGTTCGGATGTTCCTCCACCCGTACGTCATTGGCGAGCCCGCACGTCTTGCCCAGCACCGCATCCACATTCGAGCGGGCCAGCGAGTACGCCGGGTACTGCGCGATCGCGCCCTTGGCCAGCGAGGCCACCTCGAACAGCACCATGAACGCCGCCGCCACGGTCAGCGGCGGCAGGGCGACGAAACGCCAGCCCAGCTTCGAGATCCGGTGCGGGCCGGGCTGTTCCGGCGCGCGCACATGGAACCAGGCGGCCAGCGCGAGTAGGCCCACGGTGACCACGAGCAGGATCTTGTCGACCCCGATTCCGGCGATCACGACCGACTTGTCGTTCCACGAGATCGACCAGTTCGAGACGTACCACCAGCCGTTGATGCTGGAGAACGAGACCGCCAGCGCGAAGGCCACCACCGCCGCGAACAAGGCCCGGTTGCGCGGCGAGCGCATCACCCGCGGCCCGACCGCCACCGCCGCCAAAACGGCGACCACACCGGCGATTCCGGCGTAGATGCCGTTGTGGTGGGTCCACTTGGTGGGCGTGAACATCATCAGCAGCATCATGCCGACGCCGGTGCCCAGCACGCGGCGCACCGGCCCGGGCGCGGTGAACGGAATCCGGCCGCCTTTGCGCAGCAACACGAATACGCACACCAGCAGCCCGATCCAGAAGGCGAGCATGCCGAAGCGGCGGGCCAGCGAACCGTCGATGGTGGGCATGAACAGGTACTGGTAGCGAATGTATTCGCCGTCCCAGTGCACATCCGGGCCGACGGCCGTGTGCACCCGGCTCATCTCGAACATCGAGGAGAGCGGCTGATCGCAGAACATGATCGCCAGCACCACCGCACCGGCGGCGGCCAGCGGGGCCGACAGGCTCAGGTAGGAACCGAAGCGGGCCTTCAGGATCGCGAAGGCGCTCGCGCCGGGCGCGGTCGGCTTGCCGAGAGCCGTCGCGCGCCTGTTGAGAATGCGCCAGATCGGCCGGATACCGGCCAGCAGCGGCGCGAAACAGATGATGCCGGACGGGCCGACGGTACAGCTGAACGCGCCGATCGCGATGGCGATGCCGTAGGGCAGCAACCGACCGGTCGCGATGGCTCGCTCCACCGACACCCACGTGAGCAGCACGCCCAGCGCCACCAGCGGTTCCGGGCGCAGACCGTTGTTGTAGGGCAGCCAGATCACCAGGAAGCCCAGCGCACCGGTCCACACCGCGATCCGGTCGCGGCGAATGCGCGCGCCCAGACGGGGAATCACCTCGCGGCTGAGCACCAGCCAGATCAGCATGCCCGACAGCAGCGCGGGCAGGCGCATCCACGGACTGGCCGCGCTCACCTGCGCCATGTGACCGATCAGGTCGTAATACGGTGTGCCGACCGGAGTTTCGGGGACACCGAAGTAGCCGAAGTAGTTGGCCATATAGCCCGCGTGGATCGACGCGCGGCCCATGCCGTATTGGTAGCCGTCATCGGAGGTGGTCGCGCCGATGAAATGCCACAGGATCAAGGTGCCCAGCACGACGGCGTCGACCGGCTTGAAGCTCCACCAGTGCCGCGGCAGGAAGCGGCGGGTGCGACGACCGTCGAGACGGTCGAGCCGGAACAGAGCGAACAGCGCGACCAGCGTGCCGAGGATGGCCGTCCAGATGGCGACGCGCTTGAGGGTGCTCGGCGTCGAGGTGAAGCGGCTGTCCACCTGCGCGGTGACCGAGGCGCCGTCGGAGACCGTCAGATCGCTGTACACGCCCACCAGCTGCGGCCGGAAATCACCGTCGAGGGTGACCGGGGCTACGCCGGTGCCGCTGAGCGTGGCCGTGGTGGCCGTCATATCGGAGTGGACGGTGAGAGCGCAGCCCGCGGGCAGCTGATCGGTGGGAATACTCACCAGCGTCTTGTGGTGGGTGATCGCCTCCAGCTTGCCCGGCGTGGTCACCCCGTCGGTGGTGGAGGCGGCGGTGACCCGCGCCACGAAGCCGTACCGTTCGAGATCCGGCGCACCGTTGGGCGCGGTCGCGGCCAGTGTGCCGCCCTTCGAACCCAGCTGCGTCACAGCCGAACAGGGAATGGTGGCATCGAAGGTCAACGGCGCGTACGAGACCAGCGGAGACTCGATGCTCTGCGTCGAATTGCCCTGCGGCCAAGCCAGAGTGGTGTGATCGACCTGCACCGGCAGCAGCGGCACCGAAATCGCCGCGACGACTGCGATCAATCCGGCGATCAGAGCGAGCGGCCGGGCCCATCCCCCTGCGATTCGTCTCTCGGGTTCAGCACCAGCACTCCCGGCGGAATCCTGCCCCGCCTTCTCCAACACGTCGGTCACGACCGCCGATCCTAAGCGGAAGCCATGATCTTGCGCCAAGAGAGTAGAGGCCCGGCATCCCACCGTTGGATGCCGGGCCGCTCACCACGGGACTAGCTGCAGGCCGGGGAGGTTTGGTTGGCCAGCTGCAGGGCGTTGCAGATCCACTCCTTCTGGACCTTCCACTTGCCGTCCTCGGCGACGAACGGGACGACCGCCTGCTGCGGCGCGCCACCGTTGACCGCGACCTGGGCGTCGGCGGTGAGGGTGCCGTTGCCGAGATCGGTCACATTGGTGACGGTGATGGTGGCGTTGTTCTGCTTGTAGGCCTCGGCCAGGCGGTTGGGCAGGCTGGGGTCGGCCTGCACGCCCTGCATCATGTCCAGCTTCTCGGAGTCCGGCACGTTCGGGTCGAGGGCCTTCTGCAGCTGGGCGTTCAGGTCCGCCGCGGTCGGGGCCGCCGGGTAGCTCGTCTGCGCGGCCTGCGAGGTGGTGGTCTTGGCGGTGGTCTTCGTGGTGCTCTTGTCACCGCTGCCACACGCCGACAGCCCGAGTACGGTCACGACGGCCAGAGCGGCGACCGCGATGCGTCCAGTCTTCTGAAACTTCAACTGCTCGTCCTTTGCGTTCGAGTAGGTCCGTTCGACAATGTGACAGCGACACCCGACGGCGAGGCCGCACGAGACGCGACACTACCAACGCCGCGTCGCGGAATCGGCCTCCGCGCGGGATGGCGCGGCATTTTCAGGCCGAATCCTCATAATTGGCGCAAATATGCCTTAACCGCATCAACGCAGGCTGGCAAGGGGATCCGCACGCTTCAGATCCGGATCCTCGGCGGCGAAGGTGCGCGCGGGACCCGGTCCGGTCGAACGGGTTTCGAACCTGACCGTCACCACACCGTGCCCCGCGCCCTGCACCCAGCCGTGACCGAACTCGGGGTGCTCGACATCGAGTCCGGGATACCAGGTTCCGACGGCGTAGGAGCGAGTTGCGGGCGGTACCACGACTTCCGGGGTCTCCGGCACCGCGAAGGCCGGCTCCTCCGAGACCGCGCTACCCACATCGACGGTCTGATCCAGTTCTGGGAACAACGACTCCTGGCGGATCTCCGACAACCCCGCGAAACCCACGCCCACCAGGCGAATTGGGCCGATCTCGGCCGGATCCAGGGCCGAGCGCTGGGCGGCCGCGGTGAGCGTGGCCAGATCCTCGGTGGCATAGGGCAATGTCGAGGAACGGGTCAGGATGCTCATGTCGGTTCGCTTGAGCTTCAACACCACCGTGCGCGCGGCCCGGCCGTCAGCCCCCAGCCGCCGGTGCGCCGAGAGCGCCATGGCGTCGATGGCCGGGCGCAGCTGGGCCAGGGTGAGAATGTCGGTCTCATAGGTGGTTTCGGCGCTGATCTGCTTGGCCTCGGCCCGCTCGGCCACCGGGCGGTCGTCGATACCGCGGGCCAGGCGGTGCAGCGCGACGCCGATACTGCCGCCCAGGATCGAGGACGCCTCCGATTCTGGAAGCGCCGCCAGCGCGCCGACCGTCTCGATTCCCAGTGAGCGCAAACGACTTTCGGCGACCGGACCGATACCCCAGAGTTTGCGCACCGGCAGCGAGGACAGGAAGCGGTCCTGCTCGGACGCCGAAATCACGCGCACCCCATCGGGTTTGGCCAGCCCGGAGGCGATCTTGGCGAGCTGCTTGCCGCTGCCCGCGCCCACCGAGGCCACCAGGCCGGTGCGCTCACGCACGGCCGCGCGCAACTCCTCACAGAACTCCGCGACCCGGTCCGGTGTCGCCCCGGCCAGTTCCGCCGGTTCCCCGAACGCCTCGTCGAACGAGAGCGTCTCGAGCACCGGGATCCGCGCCCGGATCGCCTCGAACACCTGCCCGCTGAGCTCGCCGTATACCGCGCCGCGCGGCGGAATCACCACCGCCGCGCCGCCCACCAGCCGCCGCGCCTGATGCATCGGCATGGCCGAACGCGCCCCGAAGACGCGGGCCTCGTAGCTCGCCCCGGCCACCACGCCGCGCCCGCCCATGCCGCCCACCAGCACCGGGCGGCCACGCAGCGTCGGGCGGGTCAGCTGCTCGACCGAGGCGAAAAACGCGTCCATATCTATGTGCAGCACCCAGCGGCGCTGTCCCGAACCGCGGGAACCGCTGTCCGAATCTCTGGATCGGCTGTCAGTTTGCCGTAAATCCGCCGCCGCGCCGCCGGCGGCCGCCCGCGCACCGGCCACTCGCACCGAATCGCCCTCACCAGGCGCGATGCCCGGGTTTGCGGAGTCGGTAGACGTATTCACACCGGGAAATCTACAAGCGGCTACCGACAGGTACGTCCGATCCCGTGTGTGATGATCGAGCCATGACGATTCGCAAGGCCGTGATTCCCGCCGCCGGCATCGGCTCGCGGCTGCTGCCGCTGACCAAGGCGATCCCGAAGGAAATGCTCCCGGTGGGCGACAAGCCGGTCATCGAACACACGGTGCGCGAACTCGTGGCCTCCGGCATCACCGACATCACCATCGTGGTCAGCGGTGGAAAGTCGTTGATCCAGGACCACTTCCGCCCCAACCCGGCGCTGGTGGCCCAGTTGCGCGCCGACGGCAAGGCCGCCTACGCCGACGCCGTCGAGGAGGTCGGCGAACTCGGCCGCGCCGGGCACATCACCTACCTGGATCAGCACGGGCCCTACGGCAACGGCACCCCCGTGCTCAATGCCGCCCGTCACCTGGGCGACGAGCCGATGCTGGTGCTGTGGCCCGACGACGTCTTCGTGGCCGAGGTGCCGCGCGCCCAGCAGCTCGTCGACGCCTACGAGAAGACCGGCGCGCCGGTGCTCGCGCTCATGCCGATGGATCCCTCCGAATCCCAGCGCTACGGCGTGCCCGTGGTCGAGGAGACCAACGGCGAGGGGCTGATGCGGATCAGCGGCCTCAAGGAGAAGCCCAAGCCCGCCGACGCACCCTCCTCCTTCGCCGCCATCGGCGGCTACGTGGTCACCCCGGGCATCATCGCCGAGCTGCGCAAACAGGTCGACGACTGGTACACCCACCGCACCGGCGAGGTCTACCTGACCGATGCGATCAATATCTTCGCCGCCGCGAATCCGGTGTACGGCCAGGTGATTCGGGGTCGCTGGTACGACACCGGCAACCCGGCCGACTATCTGACCGCCCAATTCGCCTCGGCGCTGGCGCATCCGGAGTACGGTCCGCTGTTGCGTCAACTCGTCGCGGAGTAGTGAGTAGTCACAAACTTCGAGGTCGACGCATAGTTGGGCGCACAAGTGCCTTGCGCCACAACCACGCCAGCGCCAATATTGTCGAAACCCGAAACATGGGGGCATGTTTCGGCGATCATGCAATCGGGTCGGGGCACCTCTGGATCGAAGGTCGGTTTTGCTAGGCGGATTGGGCACCCGGGCGGCACTGCTCGCGGCGGCAAGTTGTTCCCTTGTCACTACGTTCACCACGGTCGTACCCGCAGGCTCGGCCTCCGCGGTCCCGCCCGATCCGATCACCAGCAACGTCAAGCTGTTCGGGACCCCGGTCTCCGAGGACGGCTCCAATATCAAGGCTTTCGAGATCCACGACGCGCGGAATCTGACGCTGCACGTGCACTCGACGGCCATGGACGCCGATATCACGGTGGAGGTGCAGCGCCCCGCCGACACCTCGCAGCCGCGGCCGGTGCTGTACCTGCTCAACGGCGCCGGGGGCGGCCAGGACACGGCGACCTGGAAACGCAATACCGACTCCACCGAGTTCTTCGACGACAAGAACGTGAACGTGGTGATGCCGATCGGCGGCGCGTTCACCTACTACACCGACTGGCGCAGTGAAGACCCTCGACTAGGCCAGCCGATGTGGAAGACCTTCCTCACCGAGGAGCTACCCCCGATCATCGATACCGCCCTGGGCACCGATGAAGTGCACGCCATCGCCGGGATGTCGATGTCGGGGACCTCGGTGCTGCAACTGCCCATCGCCGCGCCCGGCCTGTACACGGCGGTGGCCGCCTACAGCGGGTGCGCGCAGATCAGCGACCCGATCGGGCAGAAGTTCGCGGATCTGGTGATCAGCATCGGCGGCGGCAATCCGGTGAACATGTATGGGCCCAGCGATGATCCGGAATGGGCCGCCAACGATCCCTACGTGCACGCCGACGCCCTGCGTGGGCTCGGCCTCTACATCTCCAACGGCTCCGGCATGCCCGGCCGCCACGACAATGTCGCCGACGTGCGCAGCCTCGGCCCCGCCGACGGCGGTCTGCCGCAACAGATCCTGGTCGGCGGCATCCTGGAGGCGGCCAGCGACTGGTGCGCCCGCAACCTCAAGACCCGGCTGCGAGACCTCGAGATCCCCGCCACCTTCGACATCGCCAAGCCGGGCACCCACTCCTGGGGCTACTGGCAGGACGCCCTGCGCTCCTCCTGGCCGGTGCTGGCCAAGGGCCTGAATCTCCCCGAAACCAACTGAGCCGCCTGCTCATTCGTCGGCGGCGTTGTAGCGCACCAGGTATCGGGCGAGGCGCTCGACGTCGGCATCTTCCCAGTCCTCGAAGCGTTCGGTGAAGGCGGCGGCGCGGCGGCGAGACGCGGTGCGGGCCACCTGTTTTCCCTCGGCGGTGGCGCGGAGGACCAGGTTGCGGCGGTTGGTGGGGTCGACCTCGCGTTCGAGGTAGCCCTCTTTCTCCAAGGCGGCGACCTGGCGGCTGACGGTCGACTTGTCGAGGTGGAAGTGTCCCGCCAGGTCGGCGGCGAGGCAGCCGTCCCGCTCGATCACGAGGTCGAGGATGCTCGACGCGACCAAGGACAGCTCGGGGTGTAGTTCGCTGGCCCGGCCGCGGGCGCGGCGGGCGAAGGCCGTGAGCTCGCGCTGTATGACGTCGATCGCTTCGGTCCGGCCCGCCATCTTGTGCGTCGGGCCCGGGAATGCGGCGTCGCTCTCCATGGTTGTAGACTACAACCTCGCTTGGTTGTATTTACCAACTATTGGAGAAGAACTCATGGCCTCCCAGCAACTCCGGCATGTTGCCGTGCACCTGCTCACCCCGCTGCTCATGTGCCTCGGCATGGGCCTGGCCTACCTGGGCGCGTTCCACCAGCCCGCGCCCAACCACCTCGCGGTGGCGATCGTGGGCGACAGCCCGCAGGTCAAGGTGCTGGCGCAGACCATGAAGGACAAGGGCGGCAATGCCCTCGACGTGACAACCGTGCCCACCCGCGACGACGCGGTCAACCAGTTGCGGCACCGGGATCTGGCGGGCGCGTACGTGCCCGATCCACAAAAGCCCGAATTGCTGGTCGCCAAGGCCGGATCCGACACCACCGCCATGGCCGCCGAGGCGGTCTTCGGACAGGTCGCGGCCCTGCAGAACGCGCCGCTGACCGTCACCGACGTCACCACCCCGGCCTCCGGCGACCCGACCGCGCAGGGCATCTTCTTCCTGCTGGTGGCGCTGAGCATCGGCTCCTACGGCAGCGTGGCCGCCATCGGCGCGGCGGGCGCGGGATTGTCCATGCGGATACGCGGGTTGCTCGGCCTGGTCACCTCGCTGCTGGTGAGCCTGATCGGCCTGGCCCTGTCCGGCCCGGTCTTCCACGTGGTCGACCACGACGCGGGCGCGATCTGGGCCATGTCGTGGCTGTACTCGGCGGGCATCCTGGCCATCGGCATCGGCGCGCACACCTTCCTGAAGCGCTGGACCACCCTCGCGATGATGGTGCTGTTCGTGATGCTGAACTTCACCACCTCCGGCGGCGTCTACGGCCCGTGGCTGCAGAACGACTTCTTCGGCACGCTGCACCACTTCTGGAACGGCGCGGGATTCGTCGAGGGCGCGCGCAGCCTGCTCTACTTCGACGGCGTCGGCTTCGGCGGCCGGATCACCAGCCTGATCCTGTGGTTCGCGGCGGGCCTGGCCCTGATGGCCGTCGCGGCCCTGGCCGAGAAGCGCCACGCCGCAAAGGAACTCGGCCCGCGCCACGCCGCCGTCCCCGAGACCGCCGAGCAGGCGGAGGAGGAGATGGAGGAGACGGTCGGCGTCTAGCCCCGTATCCCCGGCTTTACCGAATACCCAACTGAGACAAGACGGTCCGGATGCCCACCCGGACCGTCTCACTGTCTCCGACGCCCCCGCTGATGGTCACGCCGTCACGCGTCATGAGCAGCACCCGCGACGCGTCCTCGACATCGGTGCGCCCGTCGGCGCGCAACCGCTCGGCCATGAGGTCGCGGAACCAGCCGCGATAGTCGTCGACCACCTGGCGCACGGCGTGATCGGGATTGGGGAACTCCACGGCCGCGTTGAGGAACGGGCAGCCGCGGAAGCCGGGACCGCAACTGAGCTCGCCGAGCCGGTCGAAGATCCCGACGATGGACTCCGCGCCTTCACCCGGAATCGCCTCGAGAATCTCGCGCTGCCGGGCGTACTCCCGCACCAGATAAGCGACGACCAGGTCTTCCTTGGTCTTGAAATGCCGGTAGAAGGTGGCCTTGGCGATGCCCGCCTCGGCGATGATGCGGTCGATGCCGACGGTGTGGATACCCTCGGCGTAGAACAGTCGAGTCGCGGTGTCCAGCAGGCGATCACGGGCTTCGCTCATGACGACCGGCACTCCTTCCCCCTCATCGGGACTTCGGTATTGACGATAGCAGACAGACCTGTCTACTCTGGGCATCGTTCTGAACAGACAAGTCTGTCTAGGGAGATTCGAAATGGCTAAGCTCTTCACCTCGTCCGCTACCTCCGTCGGCCGCGAGGGCCGCTCGGTCAGCTCCGACGGTTACCTCGACCTGAAGCTGGCCCAGCCCAAGGAGGCCGGCGGCAGCGGTGACGGCACCAACCCCGAGCAGCTGTTCGCCGTGGGCTACTCCGCCTGCTTCGCCGGTGCGCTGCAGGTCGTGGCCCGCAACGCCGGTGTCGCGCTGGGCGACGCCTCGGTGACCGCCGACGTCAGCCTGAACAAGGACGAGGAGACCGGTTTCGGCATCTCCGTCGTGCTGCGCGTCGAGCTGCCCGAGGAGCTGCAGAACGAGAAGGGCCGCGAGCTCGTCGAGGCCGCGCACCAGGTGTGCCCGTACTCGAAGGCCACCCGGGGCAACATCCCTGTGGAACTCGTTGTCGAGTAAGACGATTCAGTAGAACCGGCGAATGGAGTAGATGTCGAACTGGCTCAAGGGAGTCAGGCCGACAGGCACACCCCAGTCGTACGCGTTCAAGATATTGCCGCCTCCCGCGTAGATGCCTACGTGGGAGGCGTCGTCGTTGAGGACGATCACATCGCCGGGTTGCAGTGCGCCGAAAGACACTTCGAGACCGGCGTCGGCCTGTTGCCAGGTGGTGCGCGGCATATCGATGCCGACGCTGCGAAAAGCCCACTGCACCAGGCCCGAGCAGTCCCAGTCGTCCGGGCCGGTGCCGCCCCAGCGGTAGGGCTTGCCGGATTGCGTGGTGGCCAAGCCCAGCGCGACCATGGCGCGCGGACTGGCCAGGGGGATCTGCGCGGAGCCGCTCGCACTGCCCGAAGCCGAGCCGCTCGCGCTGCCGGAGGCGGAACCCGATCCGGAACCCGACGAGGAGCCGGTGTCCGCGTGGGCGCTGCCCGCCCAGAGTGCCGCGCAGACGGTGAGCGCGGCCGTGGTGATGACGAAGTTCCGGAACTTGCGAAGCTGCCTTCGAGCCATGAGCGCGCCCCTTCATCGGCGTTACCGCGGGAACAGCAAGGAACAAGATCGATAGCTAGCCAATAGCCGTTGTATCGCACCTGCAACATGCGTCACAAGGGAACCAGGGTTGGCGTGTCTCGAGACCCGCGTCACTCGGGATCGGAGAACGCCCGGCCAGGCGCATAGTCCAGAAATAGCGAGAGCGCCCGCCCGGTGTCCGGGTGGGCGCTCTCGCGTTTGCCGAAAGTCAGCGGTGCAGCCATGGCCAATCCGTTCGCGGTTGGTGAGCGCATGTACCGCACCGGTGACCTGGTCGCCTGGAACGACGGCGAGCTGGATTACCGGGGTCGTACGGAC
>NZ_JBSGBY010000010.1:0-37892 GCF_053601505.1 Nocardia sp. NPDC004722 | reverse complement strand
TGCGCGACTGCTACGCGGCGGCCCGACGGCTTGGTGGGTGCCATCGAAATCCTCGCTGCCGGCGAACGAGAGCGAGTCTCCACCGTACGCTCCGGCTCGCAACCGGATTCGGCTGTGGAGGCGGCTCGGATCGGCACTGCGACCATGGCGAAAGCACTGGCCGAGGTCGTCGGCGAGGACCCACAGGCACCCGCCCTGGTGTCCGACGGTCAGGAAATCGCCTACCACGTCCTGGACCGTCGCAGCTCCCAGCTCGCCCGACTGCTCATGGACCGCAACGTGGGCCCCGGCGATGTCGTCGCTGTGGCATTGCCACACACCCTCGACGCGGTCGCGGCGGTCTGGGCCATTCTGAAGGCTGGCGCCGCGGTGCTGTTCGCGCACGGCATGTCGATCGACGAGATCCTTGCCGCGGGAGCCAAGTTCGGGATCGCCCAGGAACCTCCAGCCGATCCGGCGCACTGGCTGGTCCCCTCTGATCCCAGTGTTCAGGCCGACCTGGCCGCCCGCCCGATACATCCGGTCTCCTACAGCGACCGGGTGCGTCCGCTGAACGAATCCGATCCAACCTTCGTCTACCGCGACAACCAGGGCACTTGGACCATCATGAGCCAGACTGATGCTCTCGACCGTGCGTCCGACCTGCGCACCGACCACGAGATCGACTACCTGTCGGTTACTTTCACCACCGCTGCCACCGGCCTGACCGCCATCGACGAGTTCCTCGCCTCCGCCACTGCCGGCGCCCTTTCGGTTCTCCCGACAGGGGAGACCGCTTCAGATCTGAAGGGCGGCGAGGTAACCCACTGGTTCGTGACCTCCACAGACCCGACCGAGATAGCGGACGGGAACATCCACACCATCGCCGCCGAGGGGTCTCATGATCGCGGGCCGTCGCAGGAGGTTTCCGAGGTTTAGAGAGACGCCAGGCACGTTGTGGCACCCTGCCGCAACGTGCCCTCGGTTGTGAATGCGTTTGTTCTTGAGAATGTGGACACGCTGCTCGATCCACTCGGTTTGGCGTCTCCTCCACGCCGTGGTGTGTCAGCCGGGCAACAGTGGTTGGCGTCGGTGCAGCTGGATTCGAGCCGGTCACGGTCGTCATAGTGCACGCAGAACGTCGGCGTCGTCCGGTTGATGCTGCCGTGTCACTGCGCAGCGGGGGAGCCGTTGTCGGCGAGGTGGCTGTTTCGCCACTCTCGGGGGGTGGTGTCGTGGATGCGGCGAAATGCTCGGGTGAAGGTGTTGACGTCGTTGAAACCCACGCCGTGGGCGATGTCGGTCACCGTGGCCGAAGTTTCGCGTAGTCGACGACGGGCCTCATCGAGGCGCAGTCCGCGCAAGTGCGCTGCCGGGCTTTCACCCGTCCGTGCGAACAGCAGTTCCAGATAGCGTCGAGAGACGCCGTGAGCCGCGGCGACCGCCTCGACGTCGAGATCCGGGTCGGTCATCTGGCGCTGCATGAACGTGCGCGCGGCGTGCAGTAGCACCTCCCCGCTCAGTGGTTGCGCGCTGTGACCGGTGCAGTGCACATCGAGCACGGCTGAAAGCAGCTCGATCGTGGTGTCGGCGAGCTGGTCGTCGCTGCCGGGCGGGCAGCCTTCTCGCATGATTCCGGTCAGGACGTGCCGCAGCACCAGCAAGGCCGGAGCGCCGAACTCGATCGGGCGCGCGGTCGAGTCTCGGATCACTGACGTCTGCCCCCGAAGCCTGTGGCCGGGCACTTGGAGCACCAGATGGCGTTGCGGGAAGTCCGCGCGTAACTCGTAGGGACGCGCGGTATCGAGCAGGACAGCGGCATTCGCGATCACCTCCGCTCGGCGACCGGCCTGGTCGACCTTGCACGCGCCCGCGAGCTGGATCGTCAGGAAGGTGTCGTCGCTCGGGCCCGCAGCGATGAGCGCGTTATCGCGCTGTACCACCACCGGTGTCGAAGCGACGTGGGTGAGTCCGAGATCGGCGATGGTGCGCTGCCTGATCGTGCCCCGGAACGACTCGTCCGCGTGTACTCGTGTGGGGACGAAGGCGGCGCTGCAGACCTGGGACCAGTTCTCGACCCTGTCTGCCTGGAATGTCCGCACACCAGGACCATAGTGGAACCATGCGGCACGGGCTAACCGGTTGGTTTCGCAAATTGGCGATAATCCGTGCGCACGATGCCGAGAGCGACTTCAACCACGGCGGTACCGTGCGCGCATGAGCAAAGTCGAGGGATTCGCCCACGTTGTGTATCCGGTGGCCGATATCGATTCCTGTGGCGCGGCTTTCACCGCTCTGCTGGGTGCGGCCCCGGCCTTCGAGGGCACGGATTTCGCCGCTTTCGACGGCGGGGCGACCTTGTCGTCGAAGCCGTGGGTCGGTCATCCGCTCGTCTTCTGGTCTGTCGACGACGTCGCCGAGGCTCCCGCCGCGATGGTCGCGGCGGGAGCGACCACCTTGGGTGAGATCGCCGACGGATCCCTCGCCAAGATCGACACCGCCCAGATCACCCACGGAGGCCCGGTCAGCGGCATCGTCGACATGACCGGCAATCGAAACCCACGCCATCGCAACCACTTCGCTCTCGGCTCGAGGCTAGGGTGAGTGCGGTGCCACTCTACGAATTCGAAGGCAAGCGGCCCACTGTCGATCCGACCGCGTTCATCGCGCCCACCGCGACCCTGATCGGCGATGTCCGCGTCGAGGCGGGAGCCTCGGTCTGGTACGGGGCGGTGCTACGCGCCGACCTGGCCCCGATCATTCTGCGCGAGCGAGCGAACGTGCAGGACAACGCCGTGATCCATGTGCCGCAGGATGTCGCCGTCGAGATCGGGGCGGGCTCGACCATCGCCCATTCGGTGGTCTTCCATGGAGCCACCCTCGGCGCGGAATCGATTGTGGGCAACGGCAGCACGGTCCTGGACATGGCCAAGATCGGCAATGGAGTGATGGTCGCCGCGCACTCGTTGGTCGGTCCGGGGCAAGAGATTCCCGATGGCGTGCTGGCCGCGGGCTCACCCGCCAAGGTCAGGAAGCCGCTCAGCGGCACCGCGGCCGAACTGTGGGTCAAGGCCAACCCAGGCTTCTACGCCGACCTCGCACAACGACACCGCGCGCATATTGAAGAAGTCCGCAGTCCGGGGGAATAGTTCAGCGTCGAGACGCTTCTGATTCGCGACGTGCCGGACACTGTCCGTGAATGCGTCGCCTCAGCTCTGATCGAGCGACCCCAATTCTCGGACAATTCGAGCGAAAGACCGGATTTGTTCGTTCTCTCGGTCATCCTGCCAGACCAATGCCCACCGGACCAGATGTGAATCACTGATGGGCAGATAGGTGACACCGGGACGGTTATAGTAACGAGCGATATGGCTCATACCGGTAGTGAGCGCGCTGCTGGTGCTCACGGTGGTGAGAATGTCTTCCAGAGTGGAAATTTCGGTGATTCGCTCGATAGGCCTGCCCTTGGGTGTGTAGAAGGGACTGACAGAATCCTCCCAATATTCCGGGAGCGGCGCGCTTGGTTTGAAGACACCGAAGACACCAAAATCCTCCAGCGTCAGGCTTTCTTCGCCGATGAGCACGTGATTGCCCGGAAGGACCGCCACCATCGGCTCCGCGGAAATGATCGGCCCAACCGTCAATCCGGGTTCTTCCACCGGCAGCCAGGCTATGAGAACATCTGCCTCTCCGCGCTGCAAAGGCCCGAACTGATCACCGAATTCGGTGCTTCGGATCTGCAACTGCCACTGGGGATGTCGGCTACGGAATGCATCCCAGTAGGGCTGATAGTCGTAGGGGTTGTAACCGATCATCGCCACGCGTAGTACTCCGGCGATACCGACGGCCGCCGAGCGCGCATTCTCAATCGCTTGCAGCACACCGTCGTACGCCGGCCGAAGCTCGTTAAGGAGCTGGTGCCCGAGCGGCGTGATCTGCACATTTCGTGGATTGGATCGATCAACCAGGCGACCGCCGATGCGGCGTTCCTGGCTCTTGATCGACTGGCTGATCCGTGCCTGGGACAAATGCAGCCGTTGCGCGGTACGCCCGAAATGCAGTTCCTCGGCCAACACCAGGAAGATCTCGATATCCCGCAACTCCATAGCGACATTGTGCTCCAAATGGACCGATTTTGCGAACCGAGCTCCGAGAGAGGAACGGCGGAGGTGTCAGATAACCTTCGCGAAGAATTCGCGGATGTCATACAGCAGCAGGTCCGGCTCCCGATGCGCCGGCCAGCGCCCGCCGATGCCGAACTCGTTCCACTGCACGATGTTTGCGTGGTCGCGTTCGGCGAATTTGCGCAACGGCCGCATGCCCGGAGTGAAGGACGCCAGGCCGAGCGGCACTGCAGTAGGCGGCAGGGCCGCCACAGTGTTCTCGACAGGCAGTCCTTCCACGGGCGCGCACGTGTTGGTGAACCAGTAGATCGCGATATTCGTAAGGATTTCGTCGACGGGCATCGAATCGGTGAGAATCTGCCCGCTCCAGGCGAGTTGGGCAACGGGGGAGTCGGACAGGGCATGAGCCATCGTTTGCGGCGGCGCTCCGTAGTTATGGCGGGCCGACCGCTGCCAGAGCTGCACCAACATCAGCTCACAGGCGTTGAGTCCGTCAAGCTCCCCCTTGTCGCCCCGGGGGAAGGAGAAGATGTGGCCGACGTGTACGCCAATCACCTGTTCCGGTGCGAGTCTGCCCATTTCGGGCGCGACGCTGGCGCCGATCTCGTTGCCGTGCACACCGTAGCGGTCGTATCCCAGGCGCAGCATCAAATCGTGATAAATCGCCGCGGTCCGCCCCGGAGGCCAGCCCGGGACCCGTGACGGTCCGGAGAAGCCGTGACCGGGGTAGGACGGGATCACCACATGGAATGCCGAGGCTGGGTCACCGGCGTGAGACCGCGGGTCGGTCAGTTTCGCAACCAAGCCCAGGAATTCGGTGAACGAACTCGGCCACCCGGAGGCCAACAACAGAGGAGTCGCATCCGGTTCCGGCGAGACCACGTGGACGAAATGTATGCGTTGGCCATCGATCTCAGTGACGAACTGAGGAAAGCTGTTGAGCCGCAACTCCTGGGCGCGCCAGTCGAACCCGTCACGCCAGCGTTCGAGCAGCGGAACGACATACGACAGCGGAACCCCGTACTCCCAGCCAGGGCGCGCCGACAGTGGCCCGTCGCCAGGTTTCGAGAACTCCTGGGCCGCAACTGATTCGACAAACCTGGTGTGGGCTAATCGGCGATGGAGATCGTCCAGCTCGGTCTGTGGTATATCGATGCGGAACGGCGTGATCGCGGACAAGGTTGTTCCTTCGGTTCTTCCCGGAGTGCTCTCGGCAAGCCTGCGACAGCCGCGCAGGATGGAGCAACGACGAAACTTTGCCGGTTCGATCACTTTGAGTAATGACCTGACCGTGCTTCACAACTGCGCGACCGCGGTGCGGAGCGTGCCCTTCCATTACAAAAAGTGATCGGATCCTCGCGATGTCGGCGTTGTTCCACCGCCTGCGCTGTCGCAGGCTAGCTCCAGGATGGGACGCACTCGAAATGGCTTGGCCTGCACACTTGCCGGTCATCAGAGGTTGCCCCGATCGGCCGGTTCAGGAAAGAGCAGAAGCGTGCGAATTTCCAGTTGTCGTTATCACGTGTTCGAATACAGCCTGACGAGGGCCGCGCCTTGGGCTGTGGAACTACCGCCTGCCGTGGTCGCGACCTCGGCCTCTTTCGGCGAGTGTTTGTTCGTGACCGTCACTGTCGAACGGGGCGATGCCGGTCTCGCGCCCATGGCCGCCGAACTCATCCGGCGCATCGCGGAGGAGAGCACCGCGGACTCGATCGTCATCGACGGCCACTTCAACCCACCGTCCGTGGACGATCGTGCCCGTGCAGATTTCTTGTCCGAGCTCGCCGATGCGCTGGACCTGCTCGCTGAAATCACCGAACTCTCGGCATCGGCCGCGCCGACGCGCCTGATGCCCTTCGGCTGGCGCTACAGAACACGAGGCCTGGTCATTGCCGAGCGTCAGGCGCCTCGACCGATTCACCTGTGGCCCATAGATACTTGCGAGTCGACAGAGTCGCCTTCCGAAGTGATCGTTATTGTCGATCTACCAACCGGCATCGACACGTTCAGCGCTGAGCCCCGAGAAGTCGGCTTGAACCGTTTCAGTTGTTCGGCTAGGACAGTTGAGGTCGGGCGGCAGGTGCGCGCCGAATCATCAATCCTCCGAGGGGTATTCGCCGATGATCGCGAGGTACGCCGAGATAATGCGCAGTCATCTGATCATGCGACGATAGAGTCGCATCCGCGATGAGGATTCGGCACCTGGTACTGGCGGGCATTGTGGCGACCATCGTGGTCGCGTGCGGCGGGTCGGGGTCGAACTCGTCGCAGTCGACCTCGACCTCTACCTCGCCGATGCGCACGGCGTGCTCCGCCCTGGCGGCCAACGGATTGGTTTTCACCGCGGCGCGTCCCGGCGTGCCCTTTACCGTCCTACTCCCGGAACTCGAGGGATGGCGGGCGATACCGTCGGCCCGCAGTGACGACGACCTGGTGGTGCAACGTACTGACACCCACGGGGGACGGACCAGCGACGCCACTGTCACACTGCGCGTTTCGACTCCCTACCCGGCCGCCACCGCCCCGAGCAGGGTTTTTGGGATGACGGGTAACTGGCGGCAGTGGCGAACCGAGGCTATCCAGGTTTGCGGGCGAGCCGGCAACCGAGCCGGTGGCATTCTGGTCGCGTCCGAGGCCGGTGAGGCTGACCTCTATCGCGAGTACATCGATTTCGACTACGTCGCGGGCGAGATGCTGTATCCGATTCACATGCTGGTGCGGACCACGGCTGCCGCGCGCGATACCTATCAACCGGATATCGACACCTTGCTCGACGGATTGCAGGTGGTGCCGGCGCCTCGGGCCAGTTGAGCTGCGCGAATGCCTGCCCTCGAGGTCGAGGTATATCCACCAACGCCACACCGGAGATGTCGCCATTGCCATGGGTGGGAGCCCGCTACCGTGCCCTCATGGGATTGGATATCGCGGTCGGCGTTGACGATGACGAAAAGCGGGAAGAACTCGACCGGCTCACCCTGTTGCTGAGGGACGAGGGGATCGTATGGCAGCAACCCGAATCGTGTGAACTGCTGCCCGGTCGCGCGACGAGGACGTCGATGCCGTACTCCGCGCTTTACTGCCTGCATCGGGTGTACGCGCGATGCAAGGCGGGACTGCCCGTCACACCGGTGTCCCATACGGCGGAGGTGGACGCGGACCACGAGGTGGTGTCCGCTGAGAGGAGCATGGTCGAATCGCACCTGCTCGTCCACTCGGACGTCGACGGGTACTACATACCCGTGGATTTCGACCTCCCGGTGATTGTCGGCGAGGACTACGAGCGTGTGTGCTCCAGCCAGGGCCTGCTCGCCGAACTGCAGTACTGTGCTGCGTCGATCGGAATCCGGCTGGAGTCGGATCTCTCGTTGTCGGACACCGAGGCGCAGCGCATCGACGAACTGATCCGGGCCGACAGCGGAGCATTCACCTACGAGTGGCTGGCGTGGCTGGCATTGCACGAAGCATGCCGACAGAGCATCGAGGGCAACCAGGCCATCGTGTTCATCGGATAACCAACGGCGGCCAGGAAAGCGCACCCGCCAGAGGCAAGGTGTCGGGAAAGTTCTATTGCGTTGTGCCGAAGAGATTTTCGACCATCGAGTGTCAAGGCAAGCGCGTTCGCGCTCGCTGATCCGATCGGTTCACAGGTGATCAGCCAGCCGGTGATGCCTTGCGAGAGTGCGTCCAGCATGAGATCCGGTGGACCAGCGGCGGACTCTAAAACTGTTCCCGCCCTGGGTAAGTGAACAGGCAGGGCCTCTGGCAGAAGTCTTCGCAGGAAGGCAACGGGCGCTCGTTCTTCCGCTGAGTCCGGTGGCGGCGATGCCGCGGAGGAAGGCGCGTTGGGCGATCGCGTGGACGATGACAAGCGGCAGCAGGATGAGCATTGCCGCAGCCATGAGCGCCAGTAGATCTGCCAGGGGGAGCAGCCGTCGAGGGTGGCGGCCTCTTGGAGATCCTGATGCAATTCGCGGAAGAACTGCCGCATCAGGTAGGTGCTGAAAGCACTACAAGGCACGGCACGATCACCGCCCACGGTGTGTCCATCCAGCCGAAGTTGGCGAGATACAGGACGAATACGTATCGCGACCCCTGAAGTGCAAGCGGCGAACGCGTATCCGGCCGGGGAGCAGAAAAAGAGCCGACCGGCCGTGACGGATTCCGTCGGTCTTCGGCTCCGCTGCGAAGGCAAGATCGGATGTCTGCGGAGTGCTCGGCTCCAGCAGCACTCCGCGGCCCGGTCAGTCCGGCATAGATCAAATCCCACGCCATCAACACATCCGGAGATCTGCCCCCGGCACAGAAGGTCGACATCTGCTGCATCGGATCGGGTCCTGCCAACATCGGACGAACTCTGATGTCGGGGCGCTGGCGCTGAATCCCCTCGATGATCCGCAGGCGGCCCTTCGCCTCTTCCGGATTGGCCTGGAAGAAGTTTGTGAGCGCATCATCGTCGTCACTACCGCATCCCGCGACCTGCAGCGCCCACGCGGCGACACCCAACGCGCAGCCACGAAGGAATTTTCGACGCCCGAACGGCCTTCACGCGATGCGGTCTTTTCGGCCAGCGACACCAACGACACTGCGCGCGAGCGGGCTTACCCGGAGTTCTGTCATGTCGGCTGGATCGTCCAACGGTCACGCGTGTGGGTTCCGGTCGGTTGTCGCTGATGGCAGGGTGATGTCCTCCAGCGAACGGCCCTCGGCATCGACGGCGAGTCGATGGGCGATCAGGCCGCCGATGATCATGACGGTCGCGCCGAGCAGGTAGCCGAGGAACAAGCGGACCGGGTATGAACCGTCGCCGATCATCGCACCGTAGAGAACCGGCCCGAGTGCGCCGAAACATTGTGCGATAGCGAAGAATACGGCGATCGCCTTGGCGCGGACCTCGAGTGGGAAGATCTCGCTCACGGTCAGATAGGCCGAGCTCGCGCCGGCCGAGGCGAAGAAGAAGATGACGCACCAGCAGATGGTCTGGGTGATCGCGTTCAGCATGCCGGCGTAGAACAAGCAGGCCGAGATCGCCAGGAGGATTCCGGACAGGAGATAGGTTCCGGCGATCATGACGCGGCGGCCGATCGTGTCGAACAGATGCCCGATCACTAAGGGGCCCAGGAGGTTTCCGACGGCGAAGGCAATCAGGTACAGCGGCGTCACGGAGGTTGGCACGCCGTAGAACCTGCCGAGGACCAGTGTGTAGGTGAAGAAGATCGCGTTGTAGAGGAACGACTGGCTGATCATCAAGCCGGCGCCCAGGACGGCGCGGGAAGGATACTCGCGGAGGAGGACTCGGGTCAGGGCTGCATAGCCGATCTGGGTGGCGGGCCTGACTTCGACGGCCTGCGAGTCGTCCACCGGTGGCAGTTCGATTCCCCTCGCCTCCACCTCGCGCTCGATGCCGCTGATCGATTCTTCGGCGGCCTGCGAGTGGCCGTGCATGATCTGCCAGCGCGGGCTCTCGGGAAGATCGCGCCGGATGAGCAGGATCACCAGCCCCAGGACCGGACCCATGAGGAACCCCAGCCGCCAGCTCAACGACAGCGCCACCTGGTTGAGCAGAACGTAGGCGCCCAAAGTGCCGAGTATCGCTCCGGCCCAATAGGTTCCGTTCACCGCGATGTCTACCCGACCGCGGTATCGTGCCGGAATCAGTTCGTCGACGGCGGAGTTGATCGCGGCGTACTCCCCGCCGATGCCCATGCCCGCGATGAACCGCGTGAGGTACAAGAACACCAGCCAGCCCGCGCCGCTGCCCAGGGTCAACGCGGTCAGGCCGCTGCCGAACAGGTAGATGCCGAGCGTGGTCATGAACAGTTTCCGGCGACCGAGGCGGTCGGACAGACTGCCGAAGACCAGCGCGCCGACCACCTCGCCGATGAGGTAGATCGTCGCCATGAAGCCGACCGCCGTCGAGGACATGTGCAGCGCCTCGGGCTCGCGCAGGGTGTCCGCGACAGCGCTGGACACGGTGATCTCCAGCCCGTCGAGCACCCAGGCCACTCCCAGCGCGACCACCATGCGGGTGTGGAATCCGGACCAGGGCAATCGATCGATGCGCGCCGGTATCAGCGTCCGCTCCACACCGGCCGTGCCGGTCTTCTCCGTCATGACGACTCCTGTGTCGACCCCCGACGTCCCCCGGCTGCACGGAATCGGATCCAGGGCGCGGGCCCGGTACCGGCAGTCCCGATCGCGTGAATACACGCGCGCCGAACAGCCTATGGCGTTCCCATGGATGGAGAGCTGCGACATGGTCTAGAGTATGGCGAATACTGTTATTGCCCAAGCACTTTCATGATTCTTCGGCGTGACACTGGGAGCTTCGGCAGTGCGACGATGACGGGTGTCGAGTACGGCGGCCGCAGTGCGAAGGATGACAGCCGAGCCCGCGTCCGACAGCAGCGGTATCCAGCCCGAGATACGGCGAATTCTGTTGTTGAACAATACGATCGGAGCCCGGCATCTATCAGCCCGAGCGCCGTCGCGAACGAATTCGCCAGGAAGCCGCCATCCTGTGTGCAGGATGGTCCGCTCGAATCGTCGCAGCCGTCTATGCGATCCTGGGCCGCGATCGAAATGCACTGGTGTAGAAGCTATTCAGTGCGGCGGCATCCCTGGCATACGGGCCGGTCGAACTGGTCAGCAGCTGCCGAACGAGCCGGTGCACAGGCGCGGAGGCAGACCGGGGTAGTCGTCGTACCACGGGTCGTCGTCGTACCAGGAGCCCCCTGGGAAGGGGTCCGCCCACATCGGCGGGTGTACCCACCAGGGCGGAACCGGCGGAACCGGCGGACCGGGGTGCGGGCCCCGCCAGCCCGAATGCCCTCCCGGCCAGCCGGGCGGTGCCGGATATGCCGGGTGCGAGGCGTTCCCGGCCCCAGATTCACCGGGCGTCGCCTGGGCCGGATCGTGCACCATCAGAACCGGCAGGGCCGACAGCGCGGCGACCGCGCATACCCGTTGCGCGAGCCGACGAATCGGCGTCCTTCTGCTCTCGAGCATTGTTTCCCCTTCTCTCCGACCGTGTTCGAACCACGTCGTGCGTCGAGAGTCTAGGGCAATCGATCCCGGCCGAAGGACGGCTGTTGCCACGCCTGAGAAGCTCGATTTATCGTCCCACACAACTGAATTCGTGTCGCGGAACGGACATCATTCGACGTCCGCGTGCGACGGTGGTCAGTTCGCGGGTTCGTCGCCGAGCACTACACCCTCGCGGCGGGGGTCGGCCCCGCCGATCCAGCCGTCTCCGTCCTTGACCAGGGCGGACAGACCGCTGGATTGTGGTGCGACGGAGACGTTGTGGCCGAGTTTGCGTAGTTGTCCAACCAGGGGGTCATTGTCGCCGTTGCCGTCGGCTCGGATGGCGGGATGTTCGCCGCCGAGGTTGGTGGTGGGGGAGTTGGCGGCACCGAAGTCGACCATCGACACCGCCTGTTGCGGGTCGAGACCCCAGTCGAGCAGTGCGACAAGCGTTTTCACGACGAATTGGATAATGACCGCGCCGCCAGGGGAGCCGGTCACATAGTGCAGTGGGCCGCGGGTGCCGTCGGGGTTGCGGTCGAAGACCAGGGTCGGGGCCATGGAGCTGCGTGGGCGCTTGCCGGCCTCGAGGCGGTTGGCGATGGGTGCGCCGGTGCGGTCGGCAGGTTCGGCGGAGAAGTCGGTGAGCTGGTTGTTCAGGATGAAGCCGTCGACCATGTGCAGCGAGCCGAAGGCCGACTCGACCGTGGTGGTCATGGACGCGGCGTTGCCGTAGGAGTCGACGACGGAGATGTGGCTGGTGCCGTGTTCGGGCTGGAGTGGGCCGTCGCCGATCCGGGCCGAGGAGAATTCGCCGGGTTTGGCGGTGCCCATGCTGTGGGCGGGATCGACGAGCGCGGCGCGCTGCTTCAGATAGGCCGGGTCGATCAGGGCCTGCGGGCTACCGCCGGGCATCGGCACGAAATCGGTGTCGGCGACGTATTTGTCGCGGTCGGCGTAGGCGAGTCGTTCGGCTTCGGAGATCAGGTGCACGGCCTCCGCGGTCGGTGTGCCGCCGTCACGGCCGACGGTGGTATCGCCGCCGGTGTTGCCGGGTTTGTGCGCGGCCAGGTCGAAATTGGACAGAATCCCGAGCGTGGCGGCCACGGCGATGCCGCCCGACGAGGGATTGGGCATGCCGCAGATCTCATGGGTGCGGTAGGGCGCGCAGAGCACGGTGTGCTTCTCGGCGCGGTAGCCGGCCAGATCCGCGACGGTCGTGAGACCCGGGGTGCGGCCACCGGAGGCCGTGGTGATGGCATCGACGATGTCCGCGGCGATGGTCCCGGTGTAGAAGGCATCGGGACCATCGGTGGCGATGGCCGAGAGCGTTTTGCCCATCGCCGGATTGGTCAGCACAGTACGCACCGGTTTGGCGGTGCCGTCGGCGCGCAGGAAATAGGCCCGCGCATTCGGGTCCCGGGCGAGATCGGTTGCGGAGTCCGCGATTTGGCTCGCCAACCGAGGGCCGATCTCGAAACCTCGATCGGCCAGGCCGATAGCCGGATCGAACAACGCCTTCCATGAGTGTTTGCCGTGCTCGCGGTGGGCGAGTTCGAGCAGCCGCAGGACTCCCGGGGTGCCGATGGAACGGCCGCTGACGCGGGTGTTCGGTTGCGGGACGGTGTGGTCGGTGTCGTTGATGTAGCGCAGATAGTCGGGAGTTGCCGCGGCCGGCGCGGTTTCGCGACCGTCATAGGCGTCGACGGTCTTGGTGGCGGCGTCGTAGTAGAGCAGAAATGCACCGCCGCCGATACCGGTGGCCTGCGGTTCGACCAGGCCGAGCACGGTTTGGGCGGCGACGAGCGCGTCCGCGGCGGTGCCCCCGTCGCGCAGTACCGCGCAGGCCGCTTCGGTGGCGACCGGGTTGGCGGTGGAGACCGCGAATGTGCCGGTGCGCACGGGTTTCATGCCGGAGCGATACCCGGTGGCGATCTCCGGGTTCATGGCCAGATTCGTGGAGGTGGGGCCGGACGGGATACCGGAGGTGACCGGTACCCCATTGGGGGTGGTGGTGCAGGAAGCCCGGTGCTGATCCGACTTCGAGCAGGCGGTGGCCAGCCCGAGCAGCATCAACGTGACGGCGGCAATGCCGCCCAGGGTCCGCGGTCGCAAACGCCTCATGAATCGAGAACTGTAGTGCTGTAGTCAGCGCTGGGAAGGTTCGTCCGCGCCCGGCAGTGATTGCCGGTTCACTTGTGGCACTACTGTTTTCGCATGCGTGAGATCGAACGCGGAGTGGCTAACCGATCTTGTCCGGATTGGTGCGCGAGGCTTGGGTGATCCAGTTCGTCGCCGGCTGCGCGGCGCGCGGCGAGGGCTCCGGGAGGCGGCGTGCGCGGCGTGCGAGCACGATCATGCCGATGATGAGAGCCCACCCGGTCATCGAGGTGCCAAGGACCGACAGCAACGTTCCCGAGATCAGGGCGCCGATGGCCGTGCCGCCGTGGGTGATGAGCCTGGAGGCTCCGAAAACCCTGCCCACGACTTCCTCCGGGAAAGCCCGTACCCGATACAAGGTTACCGCGATATTGCCGATCGGCGCGGCGAAGCCGGCACCCATCCAGCACAGCGCAATCACGATCGGGTGCGAGTCGATCACGATCGGTATGAACAGGATCGTCCACGCCCACAGCGTGGCGGTGAGCAGGACTCGAGGGCTGTAGCGTTGGGCGAGCCCCGCCGCGGGAACCGCGCCGAGTATTCCGCCCAAGCCGGTGGCACCCAGAACCAGGCCGATCAACCAGGCCGAATGACCACCCGCTTTGATCTCCACGGTGATCAGCAGGATCAAGATCGAGAAAACGATGTTCGTGATTCCGATGATCGATGTCGCACCGCGCACGAACGGCTCGCCCCAAATGCTACGGACACCGGCCCAGGCCTGATTCCAATCCCACACTCGAGCAGGCTTCGGGCGGTCCGGCTCCACCGGCGCCGCGCCGCGCATTCGGGACAATGTCCACAAACAGAACAGGTAGGAGAAGGCATTCGCGAGGAACGGCAGGCTGCGGGCAAGACCAAGGGTCGCGGCGCCGAGCATTCGGCCCACCATGTTCGCGATCGGCTGCTCTGCCTCCAAGAAGGAATATGCCACGGGCCGTTCGTTCGCCGAGACGACCTCGCCGACCAAGCCCAGCTCGCTGGTGTTGAAGAACACGTACGCCGCGCCCTCCACGAACGCCGCCACGGCGAGAAACAGCGGCAGGCCGGGTGGTCGCAGGATGATCGCCATCGCCGCCAAGAGTGTGGCCAGCAGACCCAACTGCTGGCACAGCACCAGGATGCGTCGACGATCCCAGTAATCCGACACCACGCCCGCCGGTACTTCGAAGATCAGGCCCGGCAGCGCGATCGCGAAGCTGACCACGCTCGTCCACATCGGCGAATCCGTCAAAACCATTGCCAGCAACGGATAAGCGAGCCGGACACCGTGCAGGCCGATATGGGAAGCGGCATTACCGGACCACAGCAACAAGAAGTTCCGGTTGCTGAAGATCGTCGAGTGGGACATGGTCAGGCGATTTTGGCGACGACCGCGACGACGGCGCGCAGGGTGGTGCGCCACGATCGGATGACCACCACCGCGGCCGACCCGCAGGCGACGGCGATCGCGGCGAACGACCACAGGGTGAGTTCGGTCGGCCGCGTCGGCCCCTCCTTGCCCGGCCACGGGTAGGAACCCCGGCCCGACAGCGCGTCCAGTGCCATGCCTATTTGTGGGCCCAGATCACCGCCCATACCCAGCGATGCCGCGACGAGGGGTTTATGGCTGTCGAGGTTGAGTACGTCGACCAGGATCAGAATCGCGAGAACCACGGTCGCGATGGCGGTGACGGCGCCTGCCGTCTCGCTGCCGCTGCGTATCGCCTGGACCGCGGCGATCACGACGACGACGATGGTGACGGTGGCAAGAATCGCCCAGACACCGGTAATCCGGGCGCCCGGAGGCGCCGCCTGTGACCAGAGGTTCAAATGTCTGCTCGTGCGCTGCATCCGGCCGAAGGCATCGACGGTGCCTTTACCGTCCCAGCCCGAGGCCCGCAGCCAGGGCTGGAACATCATGAAGAAGACGGTCACACTTCCTACTGCCGCAACAAGATAGGGCCAGGACTTCGTGACCGATCGCAGGGCCGCCGCACCCGGGGAGGGCACGGTGCGCGGACCGGAGGACTGGGTTGGTGTCGGTTGCACCATCAAAACAGCCTACAAACGCGTTTTCTGTGGTATCGCCATCGCTGGGAATCGCCTGTGCACCAGTTGATCCCGGAACGGCTCTGACCGATCGCACCGCGATCGACACCGGCCTCACGAAACTCCCATGATCAAATCCCTACGCTGCAGCTCGTGAATTGCCCCGACAGGGCAGCGACCGCTGAGACGGACCGGACACGGATGGCTTCGCTTCGCGAGCAACTGATCTGGCAATGGACCAACGGGCGATACAGTCGACGAGCCGCTCTGGCCGACTACGAACGCGTCTGGGAGACTGCGCCGGCGTGCTGGAAATGCCGTCACGCGGAGCGTGGCGCGCACTGGTGCAGAACGGCCACGCGCCAATCGTGCAGGATCTGCGCTGCTGGGCAGAGCTACGGTTCGTGACTGATCGCCATGCTGCTTCTCAGGAGTGGGAGGTCCGAGATCGCAATCTGGGTGCGGCCGTCGATACTGTTCGCCTCGCCGGAATTCATCGCGGCCGGTCGGGAGGCGCCGCGATCCACCATCGATGCTGATCGCCGAAGCCTCTACCCCGCAATCACTTCGAGGACAGCACATGGCTCGGCTACTGCATATTTCCGCCTCACCACGCGGTGAGCACTCCGAATCGCTGGCGCTGGCCCGGTCCTTCCTGAACGGATACTCGGAATCACATCCGGACACGCTCATCGACGAGTGGGACCTCTGGGGGACATACCTGCCCGCGATGGGTACGGCCGCCGCGCAGGCGAAGATGAACGCGCTCAACGGAATCGAACTCACCGAGGCGCAGGAATCCGCCTGGACCCGGGTGCAGTCCACCTTCGACCGATTCAACGGCTACGAGCACTACCTGTTCAGCGTGCCCATGTGGAATCACGGCCTGCCCTACATCCTCAAACACTTCATCGACGTGGTGTCGCAGAACGGACTGCTGTTCAGCGTCAGCCCCGAGCACGGCTACCGCGGCCTGCTCACCGGCAAGAAGGCCGCCGTCATCTACACCTCGGCGGTCTATCACCCCGACGGTCCCAGCACCTTCGGCGTCGACTACCACGCCGCCTATTTCGACCACTGGCTGAACTTCGCCGGCATCACCGACACCGCCCGAATCACCTTCCTCGCCAACATGTTCGCCCCGAACGCCGACATCGCACGCAAGCAGGCGCACCAGGACTCCACCGCGCTCGGCAAGAGCTTCTAATCTGGCCTGTCGGATCGGATCGGTTGCCACACAATCCTTTCCGATCCGAATTCGACACCTCGGTGCTGCCGCCCCTGTGTAAGACCGCCCTCCTGGGCCTACAGATGAGAAATGATGTCCGGAATGATCGAGTTCATATCGACCTGGCGTCGGCGGCGTTCCGGGCCCTTCCAGCCCTTGATCAGGGCCAACAGGACTCTAATACCAAATGGTCTCATTCATTGGGAGCGGGCCACCCGCTCGCCAAGTTCCCATCAATGGGAAGAGCTGAGAACGATATGGCCCGAATTCTACGTAACCTTGTCTCGGCGATATACGCCGCACAGATGGAGGTTCAGAGTGATCAGTCTCAACTACTTCGCCAACAGCACCCAGGAGTCCATGCTGGCGAGCGCGTCGCCTGCGCTGCGTGCCGCAGTCGAGCGTCAACTCACTGGCACCAGCCGGACGCAAGCCTTCCAGGCGTTCATCGGCGAGTAGCCATCGATGAAATCGGGCCCAGCGGGGCAGCACGACACTCTCCGCTGGGCTGCCTATCCGATGGCTGGAGGTCGATATGGAATCCGCACAAGTTTCACTGGGCTTACCCCGGTATCAACCGCTTTGGCCCGAAGCCGGATTGGATGTCGCCGCACTGCAAAGGAGCGGTTGGACACCACTGCCATTCCGAGAATATGTAGTCAAGATTCATAGCCGCTGCAACCTGGCGTGCGACTACTGCTACGTCTACGAGATGGCCGACCAGAGTTGGCGCGACCAACCAAAGGTTATGAGCCGTAGAGCATTCGTCGATACATGTGAGACGATCGCGGCGCATGTGCGTCAGCATCGCGTTACCTCGATCCAACTGGTATTTCATGGTGGCGAGCCTCTTCTTGCCGGACATGAAGAACTGGACTTCTTCGCACGCCATGCACGCCAAGCGCTCGGATCATTGACCAACGTCCGACTGGGGATGCAGACCAACGGCGTCCTGCTGGATGACGAGTTCTTGCGCATCTGCGCAGATCACG
The DNA here is from genome assembly GCF_053601505.1 of Nocardia sp. NPDC004722. Taxonomy (NCBI): domain Bacteria; kingdom Bacillati; phylum Actinomycetota; class Actinomycetes; order Mycobacteriales; family Nocardiaceae; genus Nocardia; species Nocardia sp. NPDC004722. Next base: position 20,352 of record NZ_JBSGBY010000010.1, on the reverse strand, counting down.
CCATCAAGATCGGTGTCAGTCTCGATGGCGACCAGGCCGGGAATGACCGACACCGCCTGGACCGCCGAGGTGAGGGCAGCTTCTTGCGGGTAACCGCAGGATTGGAGCGGCTTCTCACCTCGCAATACCGAAGCTGCTTCGCAGGTCTGCTCTGCACGATCGATACCGACAACGACCCCATCGACACCTACGAGGCTCTAACACAATTCCAGCCTCCTGCCATCGATTTCCTTCTGCCCCACGGGAACTGGACCACACCACCACCCAAAGTGCCCCTGGACCAATCGAACACTACGTACGCGGACTGGCTCATAACCATCTTCGATCGATGGTATTCCGAACCGACTCTGCCGGTCAGGATTCGTCTCTTCGACTCCATACTGGATCTGCTCCTCGGCGGCACCTCCGGATCGGAAGTCATCGGACTGCAGCCGATCCAGCTGGCAGTCATCGAAACCGACGGCACCATCGAGCAGGTCGACCAGTTGAAGTCGACCTTCGCAGGCGCCACCAGGATCGCGTTGCACGGCAAGGGAAATCCCCTCGACCAGGCCATGCACCAGCCTGCCGTGATCGCAAGGCAGATCGGGGCGGCGGCCTTGTGCGACGAATGCCTCGCATGCCCGATCCATGCCGTGTGCGGCGGCGGTCACTACGCACACCGGTACAACGCGAACAATGGATTTCGAAACCGATCGGTGTACTGCGCTGACCTGACGGCACTGATCCGTCATATCGAATCCCGTGTACTCGACGAAGTCGAACGCATCTCCAGAACAGCTGAACAGGAACTCGATGACCGCGATACCCACCGGAATCGATAGGGTCACCGCTGATCTGAGCACCGGTCACGGGTCCGCGGCTTCCATCGCCGAGCTGGTCGACGGTTCGGTCCTGGCCCGCATGGTCCTGCTGCGCACGCTCATGACAGAGATAGAATCCGAGATCGCGGACGAGGCCGGACTGCCGGAAGCCTATCAACGCCTGGCAGAGCTGCAGAACACCCATCCGATGCAGGTACGGGATGCACTGTCCTACCCTCACACAGGCACTTGGCTGGTGAGTGCGATCCGCAGGATGCGTACGGCAACCGATGCATCCGACATCCCATTCTGGGCAGATTGCGGCTATCTCGGATGGCTCGCCACAGCATGCGCGATATCGTGCGAACCCTCCGGCGCGGCGAATGTTGTGGTACGTGCAGGTGCGGTAATGCTTCCTGGCCTCGGACTGGCAGGCTTGGCCGACCCCCAACGACACGGGCACTGCCGGGTCGAATGGTCGGGCCAGTCACTGACCTTCATCACCGACGATCACATTTTTCGCGTTAACGCGATGGATAGCGAGGACAACCCCGGCTGGCTGCCGATGCGCCGAATGTACGTTTCAGATCGCTCCCACTCCGTTTTGCTGGACGACCTCGATCCCCATCGTGATTCGTCGACTAACGAAACCAGTCGCCGCACCCGACTTACCGCCGTGGAGGCTGAGCGATGGCAAGAGAAGTTCGAAGAGGCCTGGTCGCTATTGGAGCGCGACTTCGAGTCCTACCTCGTACCAATGCGCGACTGTCTCAAAATACTCGCCCCGCTCAGCACACAGCCAATGGCTACGAGCACAAGCCATACCGAGACCTCCGCAAGTGGTTGCGTTTACACCACTGCGTCGGCCGACCCCTGTCAGCTTGCCCTGACACTGATACACGAGATCCAGCACAGCAAGCTAAATCTGTTGCTCAATCGGGTCGTTTTGGTGGAGTCAGATCGGGGACCGCGTTTCTATGCGCCCTGGCGCGACGATCCACGCCCTCTTCCCGGACTCCTCCATGGCATCTACGCATTCTTCGGTGTCACCAACTTCTGGAGAGTGCACCGTCGTTCCGACTGCCACAACACGCTGACAGCACACATCGACTTCGAACTTTGGCGCAGACAAGTCTTGACGGCGATCGAGCAGGCCGTCGGGTCGGGAGCGTTAACACCCGAAGGACTGCTACTGGTACGCACATTGGCGACCGCCATGGCCCCATGGCAGTACGAACAAATACCACCTGCTGCGAAGTCGGCGGCAGCCGACGTTGTACGAGCACATCGAGCGTTCTGGCACGTACGGAACCTCATACCCGACGCGAACGACATCGCACTACTTGCCCATGCCTGGCGCGTTGGCGAACCGAAACCGACTCGAGTCGTTCAGTCGTCTCCGACGGACCAGGACTCCATCCCCGAACGGTATCGGACCTTGCGTCTGTCGGCACAGCTCAAGTCCCCACACCGCAGTGCACACCTACCTGTCGGCGGCCATGACCAAGCATTGGGCGACGGCGCGCTTCTCAAGGTCCGATACGCCGACTCCGTTCAGCTGTATCACCAAGAGCTGAACCAGGATCCGCTCCGACCGCAAGTCTGGGCAGGACTGGCTGTTGTGCTTCCGAAACTGTATCCAGACGAAGACTTCACCATCCTGCACCGCCAGGCCGAGGTCGCGGCTTGGCTGTACCGCGAGCTGCGGAAGTGCGGAGTTAACCTACTCGCCTTGTTACGTTGGCTGTCGCAGGAAAGTGTCGATGTCTAGGACCGGTGTCTTCCGAAGCCGAACCTTCCGCTGGCTCTGGTCCGGCAACCTGACCTCATTGGCCGGTTTCCATTGTGCCCGAATCGCCTACCCACTACTCATACTCGCTCTGACCGGGTCGCCGGCAGCTGCTGGCTGGTCGGGATTCGCGCTCGGACTACCCGGTCTACTCCTGCAACTCCACGCCGGCGTTGTAGTGGATCGGGCCGATCGACTACGAATCCTCTTCTGGTGTCAGATCGTCGGGATCATCGCGACATCCGTCGCAGCACTCACCGCGTGGATCCAGCCGCCCGGCTTGGTGCCGATACTTGTCGTCGCGGCCTTCACCGAGGGCAGTGTATACATCTTCGTCTATCTGGCGGAGATCGGTGCGGTTCGGGACGTGGTCGCTGTCGACCAACGACCCGATGCGTTCGCTCTGATGGAGGCGGAGGCACCGATCGCCAATCTTGTCGGACGGGCCGCAGGCGCAACACTGTTCGGGATTTCGCGTGCGGCGCCTTTCCTGGTCAACGCCATGTCGTATGTTTACTGCTTGCTGGCGTTGTCCGCGATTCGCGGACAACGCCTTCCGGCCGTCGCCGTTGCCGTCGAACGACGATCGACCTGGCGGGATATCGTCGTGGGGCTGCAGGTCGTGCATAGAGAGCGTTTCCTGCGCGCTTCCACGACCATGATTGCCGGATCTAACGGCCTCATTCAGATCGCGCTCCTAGTGATCCTGGTAGAACTGCAGGCAAGCGGGCGACCAGCGTGGGCGATCGGTCTTACCCTCGCCGCAGCGGGGGTAGGTGGCATCGCAGGGGCAGCAATCGCATCCAAAGTGCTCGTGGTGTTCACACCTCAGACGGTGTACCGCATCGCGCTCTGGATTTGGACGGGCCTCCTCGTGCCGGTCGCGCTGTCCACCAACATCGTCATATTGTCCGTGTGCTGGTGCGGAATCGGCTGCATCGGTGTCGTCAGCAGCGTGGCCCTGACCGTGTACCGAGTTCAAATCGTGCCCGAACAAGTTCTCGGCCGCGCGACCGCGACAATGTCCGTCGTCAACGATAGTGGAGCGGCCTTCGGTGCCCTCGTGGCCGGTTACCTGGTTTCCTTTGTGGGCACCACCGCGGCCGGCTGGCTCGTGCTGGGGGCAATGGGGGCGCTCGCGCTCTACGCAGGACGAATGGTCTCCGAAGGAGTTGAAGCGAGCGCTCTTTCGGCGCCGTGAGTACGGTCGGACATATTTCCGCGCTTTCAGCCTTGGTCGAGAGAGCCCAGATCACTTGCGAGGTATTCCCAGCGCTGGCAAGTCGCCGACAAGGATGGAAGGCTAGGTTTCGCCGATCTTCTTCGATCTACACCCCTGGAGAAGCCGACTAATTCGTCACGTGACATCAAATTGCATCTACAGACGATAGTCCTGGTGAAAGTCTCGGCCGAGCCAGCAGTACCCCCATCGCCGACGTTGCGCCCGCCGAATCTTCAAGATGGACAAATCGATTCCAGATCTGGCTGCGCCGTCGGGCACCCCTGATGGAGCGGACCGGGCTGGCAGAACGCCTCGCCGACCGGACGATCGACGTCCCGAACATCATCGTCAACGCCTGAGCCGCCACGGCAGGATCCGCCCCTGTCCGAGCGGATCGCCGGCGGCATCATCGTCGGCGCCACCACCAGAACCTCTGTACCAGGATATCTTTCGTCATATCGACGTATCTTGAGGCCGGGATCCGGCCTCATCATCAGTATCGATGCCCGCCACGACCCCGCCGAATGACGGGGGAAGAGTTACCCTGGCGACCGGCCCTGCACAAGCGATCGGCTCCCCAACGCTGACACCGGGCTGGTTTGGAGCCTACGCGACCTCGATGAGGGTGACGACCGGATCGTACGAACCCGTCGGCGGCGGGTAGATCTGCGCCACCTGCCAGACCTGCCCCGCGAAGTCGATGTGATCACCGCCGTGAACCGTCACATGCCGCTCACCACCGCTGTCCTTCACGAACAGCCGGGCCGCGGGCCGTCCCCGCTCATCGACGTAACTCTGACCGCCGATCAGGTTCGAGCTGCCCCAGTAGGCGGGGAACAGCGATCCGGACCGTGATCTCCCCGCGGCTCATCGTTGCGGGTCCGTGCACTTGGTGCCGGTGTGCGGGAACTCGATCCACCACCCACCGACCGTCGCCGACACGGTGGAACCGGCTCACTCTCCGTCGAGGCCCAGCGGGGTTCGAGGATGATCAGCCAATCCTCCTCTGGATCATGCGATTCCGATGTTTCCATACCGCCCATCATTCCGTGAGACCAAGGAGAATGAGGGTTCCCAAGGATGGGAAGAGTTAACCGTCGATAGTGGTGGGGATTTCGGCTTCAGACGGACTGCGCACGGCGGTACGCCTTGAGCAGTTCCTCGGCGTGTTCGCCACGTTGGCTGGTGTTGGCTCCAGAACTGATCTCGTAATCCCGGTCGAAATACTCGGCCACGCTTTTGGCATTCATTGGGTTCGCGTTGACCTCTGCGGCTGCGTCCTGGAAGCCACCACCATACAGTTCCTTGACCATGTAGTCGAGTTGCGTTCTCCAGTCGCCGATATTCGCGCCCGCGAATGTGTGAAGTCCCGACCTACGGTTGAAACGCCATTGGAACAAGCCTTCGGCTGTTCCCTCGTCTCCCTTGGCCGAAACGTCGAGACTCGACTCGAACTCCGCGTTGGATATGATTCCCGCGGCTTGTTCCGGAGTGAAGTGGTGTTCCTGGATGAGATATCTCATCATCGCCATCGCAGTGGGCGGGTCCCCCGTGGGAATTATCGCTGGTCTGCCGCCCCCGGGTCCACGGCCTCCCGCTCCGGCGCTCCAGGGGGTACTGCCACTGGGGAAGAAGGAGCCTGGGAATGATACCGGTGCGGCGAACTCGGGGGTCGAGGTGAAATCCGGGGTGCCTTTCTGGATATTGGTCGCGGCGGCAGCTGCCTGATCGGAAACGCCGTGGACGTTGTTGTGTGCGGTGTCCAGCGTATTCCAGACCCCCGTGAACAAGCCGTCGACGATGTTCTTCGGCAGATAGTCCTCGATGAGTTTCCCGGCGTCGTCATACCTGTGCTGTACCGACCCGAGCGAAGCCTTGATCTTCAGGTTCAGATCGCGGACGGCGGCATCGGCGGCATCGTAGGCGTTCGTCACGACATCGCCGATTCCGGCGGTCTGCACGACAATGCCTTTATCGGTCGCCTGGATACCCGACACGGCCTTGCGGATCGCCCCCTCGTGGTCGTTGTACTTCTCGATCATCGCTGACTGGTCGTCGGGTTTGTCGATTCCCTGTGCGCGCAGTGCGGCGCGCAGGTCGGGAGCCTTGGACGGCGTACCCGACCCGAGCATCCGGATCTCGTTCTGGATGATGGCCTCGGCGGCTTTGAACAGCCCCTTCAAACCTGCTGGTGCGCAAGACGGAAGCGGGTCCAGACCATCCAGTAGCCGGGTGCCGTCGGGGCTCATCGGAGCCTCACGGTGATCTGGGCGGGCAAGGTTCGCACCAGTTCAATGGCAGTAACTAGCTACGCCGATAAGCTACCTTATGTCAGTTTGAGAATGGCCGTGGATGCGGGAGTTGCAAACTACCCTGCTCCATAAAACTGGACGCGATCCATCGGAAGCGGTGCCCCGAGTTCGTGAACACGATCAACAGCCTGCATCAGATGACGCTTTTCGGTGAGGTAATGACCACTTTCGCCGGTCATCTTCATCAGTCTGCCGCTACCGGCCTCGAGCACGCCTGCAGCGGCAACAGGACCACCGGCAAAGAAGCTCGAATGCTGAAACTCATACCGCTTCGAGAACTGAGACGCATAGAAATTTCCATCACCATCCACGACGAAGCAGGCTAGTGCCCCTTCGAGGTCTGTGCAGGTCAGCTTGCTGAACCTCCGCAGCGAGTTGCGCGGCGGTACCAACCTGCTTCAAGAAACTGGCGAAGTCGACAACGTGAGAGACGGTCTCAGCGAAGCAGGCCCAGCAACGATCTTCCGACGCCTAATACCGAACCGACGAAGGGCAAGAGATTCGCCAGATTGAGTGGGCCAGGAGGGTTCCCGTCTGAGCTATTCCCTTAGAGATCAACGACGTTCGAAGGCGTGCGGCTCAACGCGGCGCCCCGGTGCCTCAGCGCGGTATGAGCGATAAATTCTCAAGCGGTAGTTTCGAAGGCTGTTCCCATGGTTTTGGGAAGCCCGGAAGCTGGCTGAACACGTATAGACCCTCGATTTTCTCGAGGGTCTATACGCCTACGGCGGGCTTGCCCGACCGCCGATTGATTAACAGGTGACCGTGGTTACGTGAGGCTTCCCTGCATCCTGGCGGCATTAAGCTTGTCTACATGAGTGAGACCTCCCCCAGCCTGCAGGATGGCATTGTTCAAGGAAGTAAGGTGTTCCTGAAGGTGTGTCCCATCGTTATGGAAACGATTCATCCGTGCTTTATATACACCTTCGGTATCGCCTTGGAATCCCAAGTCACTGAGCCGCTTAGCGAGACCCATGATTCGAGTTGTCGTGCTCTGCATCTGAGCCACGATATTCTGGAGGTTAGAGTGGTGATCGTCAAGGCCCTGTGAGTTTACCTTGATGATTCCTGACATTCTCTTTCCTTTCGCGAACTAGGCGGTTGCCCAAGAGGTATCGATCTTGCCAGCGCCGTCGCCGACCGCCGCGCCGCCGCTGGCTGCGGTGGCGCGAACAATGTCAACGCCATCCTGGTCGGCTGCATCGTAACCGCGGCTAGCGGCGTGGAGGCTGCTAATGATGTCCAAAAGGTCCTTCGACGTTTTTCCCGCCGTATCGACAGCCTCGTTCAGCATTTGCGTGGCCGCGGTGGCTGCGGCGCCGGCGAAGATCTGGGGGATTTCGCCCTGGGCCGCGCTGAGCTGCTTTGTGAGACCGTCCAGGACGCCCCTTTCAGACTCCGAATCAGTGGCGATCTTATCAATGTCATCAGTAATGGCTTGCAAGGCCATATGCGAATCCTTTCGAATGGAGACGGGGATTTCGTCCGGGTCGAATCGGCCGGGAACGTTTTCGTGGGGATCAGTACTCTCACTCGCTCATCGTCAAGCGCCTACGAAGCGGAGGATGGCCTGGGGCTTCTGCGACCGGTCCGACGGACGGTGTCTGCTCAGAGGCTCACGCTGCGCCTCGGGAACGACTGCGACAACCATGAATCCGTCTCCTAGCGAAGGACTCGTCGATTCAAATCGAGCGACTTGGCGTTAACGGTATTTCATTCCCATAGTTGAGAAACGCCCTGTGGTGCGCGATGAGGTGACGACCGCAGGCAGGACGCCATCTCTCTCGGCAAGAGAGCTTCTGATCTGCGCGGCGCGGCGTCACAGCCGAATGATGTGTGCGCCGTACTGGAGGTTCGCGCCGATCGCGGCGAGCACCACCGGGTCGCCCGAGCCCAGGGCGACAGTGCCGGCCCGGACCTCCTCGGCGAGGAGGATCAGCACGCTGGCACCGGAAGTGTTGCCGTAATGGTCGACGTTCACCGGGGCTCGCGAGGCGGTCGCGCCAAGGTCGGCGGTCAATTGCTCGACCAGACGTCGGTTGGACTGGTGCAGATAGAAACGCGAGATGTCGTTGGTCTGCAACCCCGCCTCGGTGAGGGCCTGACGGATCGTCTTACTCAGTGCCGGCGCGTACGCGTCCGCTACCCGCTTCCCGATGATGTGGACCGCGAACTCGGTCATCGCAAGCCCGGGCGCGCCGGGTGGGCGCAGATTCCCGCCTGCCCGTTGCACGGCGATCTCGAAGTACTCGTTGCGGGTGACCGCCGAGATCAACTCCGAGGGGCAGTCGTCTTGCCCGCGGGCCAGGATTGCCGCACCCGCGCCGTCGCCGAACAGCAGTGCGGTCAGGAACGCCTCGTTGTCATTGCCGTCGTAGCGCAGTGAGTCGCGATAGGTCTGGCTGTCGAGCAGCGGGGAGACCACCTGCACCAGGACGACCGCGACTCGTTCGCGAACTCCGCTGAGAATCATCTCCTTTGCCCACTGCAGGCCGAAAACCGCTCCGCCGCAACCGACATCCACGTGCATCACCGGGGCGTCGGGGCGCATGCCCACACGATGGTGCAGCAGTTGCGCGTCGTTTCCGAAATGTGGTGCGTCAGGTGTACTGGTGCCGACGATAAGGGCATCGAGCTGGGATGCGTCGATTCCGGCGCTCGTCAGCGCCTCGACCAATGCGGCCTCCGCCAGGATTCCAGCGGGACCCGGCGGCTCACCGTAATCGAGCGGAAAGCGGGGACGGCCTGCCGCATCGTCGAAGTCGACACTGAAACGCCGCTCACGGATGCCGGTCTTCGCCTCGAATTCCCTTGCGGTCCACGGCTTCTTCGCAGGACCCGGAAAATGCGCGAGCAGTCGATCATTGGTGACGATGTGTGGCGGGACGGCCGACCCTACCCCGGCGATGCGGACTTTCATGACTCTCCGTGCTCCAGAATGGCTTCCACGCACCCGGACTCGGGCCTGACGCGGAATGCGAGACGCGCGGACAGTACCAATCAGTTGCTTATGTTGAGCAAAACTATTCCCAGCCTTGGGAATTCGACCAGCTCCCCGCGAACCGGCTGTCCAACCTGCGCATCACAGGGCGACGTTCGCCAGGTTGGCGGCGAGATTGACAGCGTTGGCCACGCGCAGGCCGCGCGCTTCGCCCGAGCTGCGCTCGTAGTACTTGTCGAATGCGAACGCGGCGGCGTCGGGGGTTTGCGCCGCGCGCAGGTGAGCGTAGGCGGCCGACTCGCCGCTCTGGAGTTCGCTCATCATGAAGTCGACCTGCGTCTGCCAGTTGGTGACAGATTTCCCCTGAGAGGCGGCGAATCGTTCGAGGTCTCCGCGGCGGCCGCCTTCCCACTGGCACAAGCCGATTGCGCCCTCGCCGCGGTTGTAGGCGGCGGTATCGAATCCGGACTCCACCTGCATATTGCCGAGGATTCCCGCGGCTTGGGCGGGTGTGAATCCGTATCGATTGATGAGGTACTGATAGATGTCACTGGCCTGGACCCGCATCCCGGCGGTGATGTGTTGCGCGTTGATCGGTTGACGGCCACGAGGCGCATGATTTCCCGCCGGAGTACCGGTTCCGCCGGGGTAAAGTCCGCCTCCGCCGAGGTACGGGAATCCGCCCCCCGTCGAAGTTGTCGGTGCGGTGGAGCCTTGGCCGGGAGCCGCGCCCGGAGCGGCGACGCCGCCCGCATGCCCGGACAGTCGTTCCGCAGCGTCGAGGACGGCCTGCTCCGCCTCTCCTGTCGCAGCGTCGATGTCGCCCACCGCGGACAACTGCTGATCGACGGGGGGCTTGTCCGGAACGCCGGCGATGATGTCTCCGATGGTGTTGCCGAGGCGCGTGACCTCGTCGTGCACGGTGTCGGCAACCCGCGCGGAGTGAGCGGCGATATCGGCGACCCGCACGTCCAGCGAACCCAGATCCGTGCGGTACTGGTCGACCTGCTCTTGGTTCGCTTCGTACTGGGATGCCATGTCTCCGCTGAGCAGTGGTGCCGGACCGGTCGTCTCCAGGGATTTGATGGTGACTGTGCGCGCGGAGCCGGTGCCCAGCGCGGCCAGCAGGGCATCGAATACGGCTTGGGCGTGGGAGATGTAGGCGTCCAGGATCGGCGCGTCGGGCCGGTGCGGCAGGCTCACCGTGGCAGCCATGACTCCCCTTTCCGCAGCAGCCCCTCTCCCCCGGCGAACTGCAGCATATCCACGAGGCGAACATCCAGGGGCCGAGATCTTCCCAGCACTGGAACGAGTGGGCGCGGCGGTTGCCCCGCGAACGACCTAGAGTGTGCTTTGTTCACATCGGGGCGGGTCGCACCTCAGACTTGCGATCCGCCGATATCACGATGGCGTCCGTGAACGGGCTCGGACTTCACCCCCTCGTGTCAGACCCGAGACCTTTCATGGCGTGGTCCTGCCGGCAGCAACCGGCCGGAGTCGACTGCCTTCGTGACGATCGCCGTCCCGGTAAATTTCCTCCCTCCCATGGCCGGGACGCACAGGTGTGACACGAATTCGGGCGGCCGCACGCGTGCGGCCGCCCGAATTCAGTTGGCGCGCTATGTCAGCACACCGTCGATACACAGGCTCGCAGAGCGCCAAGTCCGCTGCGGGCGAGGTGATCCGGCGTCGAATCGCCAGTCGGTAACCGACCCGGCCGACCGCCAGAGCAGAAAGCCCCGAACGTCCACCACCTCGTACAGGTCATCGGTGCCTTCGATCAGCTGGCTGCCGACACAGTAGTCGTTGTAGTCGGTGCCGGGCTGGCGTGCGCCAGGACTGAACTGGCCCTGGGGGTTTCGGGTTGCGCCGGGACTGTACACGGTACTGCGGCGAGCGGGATCGGGCGCCGAGGTCCAGTGCGCCATCCCCTCGGCGTGACAGGTGAAGGCCCATCCGCCGGCATAGACCGTACTGCCTGGCTGATAGGCCGCACCCGCCCACAGGCACACCTCGGGAGGGATGGCCTCGGCGGAGGCAGCCGAGGCCGTGCCGAGGCCCACCGCGCCAACTGCGAGGAGAACTGCCGCCAGGGAATTCCGCCATCGCGCCGAGGTGGCAGTTGTACTGAGAGTTCGAGTTCGAGTACGGGCCGAGGTCGTGGCCATCGACGTCTCCGTTTCACCGTGGTTCGTGCCGCGCCGACGCCGAATGACGGCGCACTGAATTACGACATTTAATGTACCGTTATATAGCGGCACGATAGATGCAGCACACAGCCACACATGGGAAGAGTCGATAGATCAGGCGTCGCGCAAGACTTCGGAGACGTCGGCATCCTGGTCGAGGTGGCGTTCGACCTGCCGGGTGACAAGGTCCGCAACGATGCGGCCGGACAGCGTCCGGATCAGCGATGCGCGCTCAGAGAATTCCGCCACGTCCTGCGGCTCGTGTGCCGACGCCGCGAAGGGCTCCCAGGCGAACTGCCGCAACAGGTCTACGAACCGGCGGGCCATCCGATCGCAGTCGGCGCCGAGACGTTCCAGCTCCCGGAGAATGTCGGTGTTCGGCACCCCGACGCCGGCGAGCCGGTCGACGAACCCGACGAGTTCCGGATCGGCGATCCGATAGGTAGTGGCATCAACCGGGGCGTAGAGCCCCGCAGTGACTACGCGGGCCAGTCCATCGGGCACATCGGCGAAACGTTCCTGCAGTTCGGTCGCCGGGACCGAATCAACGGCGTCAGCGGGGCTTTGAGAATCGATCTCGGCCACGCCGAGAACAGCGCCCAGGTCGTCGCCGCGATCCCAGGCCGCGAGCAGTTCCTTGATTCCGTTGAGCTTGATGCCCCGGTCGAGCAGCCGACTGATGGTGCGCACCCGATTGAGGTGATCACCTCCGTAGTAGCCGGTGCGACCGCGCACCTGTGGTGGCGGTAGCACGCCACGCTCGTGGTACACGCGGACGCTGCGCACAGTGGTGCCCGCCGCCCGCGCGAGCTCGTCGATGGTGTACTCCACCCCACCTGCCATGGATATAGGAAACCACACCCGACCAGCGTGTAGCGCGATCCGGTGTCACATCATGTGTCGTACCGATACACAACGACCTGTTTTCCTGGACAGGAAAGACTCCCGCGCAACGGCCGCGTGATAACAGAAACCCTTCCCGCCCTTGGTAATTCAGGATTCGATCTGGGACATCCGCGGTTCTATTCTGTCCCGATGAGCCATCCACAGCGGGTGCGGGTCAGCGCGCTCGACCGCCAGCACGCACTGCAGGAACTCGCAGCGCACCTGTCCGTCGGGCGGCTCACCCTCGACGAGTTCGAGGACCTCAGCGCTGAAGTGTGGAGGGCCGAGACCATCGGCGCGCTCGCCCGGCTGTTCGTGGATCTTCCGGCGCCTCCACAGACATCGCCGCCCGCGCCGAACTCTGGCCTCGTGGCCCGCCGGGCAATGGCCGTCGGGGCAATCGGGATTCTCACGGTGGCGCTCTACTTCCTCCTCGGCACCTGGATGTGGCCGCTGCTGGCCGGGCCGGTGGTGGCGGCGGCAGTCGTCGGGCTGCGCGCCCGCTGACCGGACCGCTACATAAGCGTTCGTGGCCGAATGTGATTAGCGAGATCGATCAGCCGATACCGGTGCATCCGATCGGCGGTGCCGCGCGCTAGCGCGCGCAGACAGGACTCGAGACCGTTCTGCAGGCCGCTCACTGTGAAGGGATGACCGAGTATCGATGCGTCGGGCCGCTCAGGTCGCCCGCCGCCCCGCAGACATTCCAGGGCGGCGCCCAGCACAACAACGCGTAACTGTTGCGCGCGCGGCTCTTCGGCCAGTTCCTCCAGCCGGGCTGCGGCCGCCGCGAGATCGGTGTCGGTGATCTCCGCGACCGGACGCGAGACCAACAGCAGGCATCCGGTCAGCCGCGTCACCGCGAAATGCCGGGAAGTTGACGGCACCTGATCGAGTATTTCGACGGCGGCCGGAGTGCGGCCCTCGGCCACGTACAGGCGGGCCAGTCCAGCGGCCGCGCTGACCACGCCGTGATTGACTCCCCACACGATGCGATAACACTCGATCGCCAGCTCACGCCAGGCGCGGCCCCTGCTCTCGGAGGTCGTCTCGGAGCGGAGTTCGGCGGTGGCCGCGAGGGCCAGCAGCGGGGCGATCTCACCCGGGATCATCGAGTAGACCGTGTCGAAATGTGCATGCGCGCCGTCGATGTCCGCGTCGAGCAGTGCGGCGATCCCCCCGTACCACTCGATTCGCCAGTCCGCGCCGTAGTTCGGGCGCAGTTCGTCCAGCAGTTCGTGCGCCGGGCCGGTGCGGCCGAGGTCCAGATTGGCCCGGACGGCGGTGAGCGCACCTTCGAGCTCGTAGGTCTCGGGGGCGGGTATGGTCCCGGCCAGGATGCGGCGGTGGGTCCGCTGCAGGGCATCGAGCGCGTGTACCGGCTCGCCGTGCAGCAGGGTGGACAACAACGCGGCCGAGGGATCCTCGCTGTCGATCCGCGGCACTGGTAGTGCCGCCACGATGTCGCTGGGATCGAGTCCTGGGTGCCGGGGGACGCCGCTGACAATGCCGTCGGTGCGCGCGATCAGCGCGTTGATGCCGAAATCGCCTCGCAGTGAACCGAATTCGATAGACGACTGCGGGTGTTCGGCACCGGAGTCGGTGGCCAGCGCCATCCGCAGCACACCGGCAAGCTGGCAGTACATGGAGTACGCGGAGGGAAAGCGTCGCGCCGGGTCCGCGTCGGTGGCGCGCCGCAGCAGCCGATGCAGGCCCGGATAACGGCGCAGCGCCCGATGGTCCGCGGGATCGAGGTCGCCGAGCAGGAATTCGCCGTCGGGCCCGCGTGGCAGTTCGAGAACCAGTGCGGCGAGGGTGCGGCCGACGGTGTGTATGTCGGAGGCCACCGTCGGCCCGGTCTCGGTGATCTCCGAAGCCTGGTAGCCGGGAGTGCCGTAGATGCTGCCGAAGGAGTCCATCGCCGCTACCGCGCCCAGGTCGATGAGCTTGACCTCCTCCTCGGTGACCATGATGTTGTCGGGTTTGAGATCGTTGAATGCGAGACCCAGTGAGTGCAGGTAGTCGAGCGCGGGTAGCACTTCCATGATGTAGGCGATCGCCTGGGCCACTGGGATACGGGCGGGCCGATGCTCGTCGAGGATGGTTTTGAGGGAGTGCCCGCCCACGTACTCCATCACGATGTAGCCGTCGGGTTTGCCGGACCGGCTCGCGTGCTTGACGAAGTTGTAGATCTTGACGATTCCGGGGTGCGCGACCTCGGACAGGAATTGGCGTTCGGCCAGCGCCACCACGTGGGCCTCGAAATCGAGGGGATTCTGCAATCCTTTGAGCACCACCCAGCGGTCGCTGACATTTCGGTCCACCGCCAGATAGATCCAACCCAGCCCACCGTGCGCCAGACAACCCTGTACCTCGTACTGGCCGGCGACGAGATCGCCCGCGTCCAGTGCCGGACGAAAATTGAAGGGCGAGCCGCAATCCGCGCACTCGCCCACCGTAGTGGCGGGTATGTCCGGGCCCCGTCGCCCGACCGGACGGGCGCAATTCCAGCAGAACCGTTTGGGTTCGGGCACTTCGGCGTGTGCGAGCACCACCTGCCGGGGATCGTCGGCACGCCTCCGCGGCAGCTCCACCAGGCCGCCGCCGAGCCGTCGCACGCTGGGCCTGGACCGCCCGCTGCGGCCCGAGCGCATTCCGGAGTCGAATCCCGTCTCGCCTGCGGCTGATTCGCCGGGTAGCGCCTCGGAATTCGGACCGACCGGGGCCGCGGGCGGGGCGGGTGTGGTCGATCCGGGTCGCCGGGTCGCCCAGGGGTTCGAGACCGGTCGCGGCCCCTCGGTTCCGCGCATCCGCCGGTTTGCCCAGGGATGCGGCACCGGCTTGTTCGCCGTCCCGGGTTGCTCCGGCATGGAAACCTCTCGCGCACACCATGAAATCGAGGCCTCATTCTCCGGTCCCTCCGCATGGCGCGCGCGTGCGATGTTCCCCGCGGTGGGAAATAGCACCGCCCCCGACCGTCGACGGCCGGGGGCGGTGTGTCCGTGAAATCAGTCCTCGGTGCTATCGGTGACCACGGCGTCCTGCAGCGGGCGGCGGCGCCGTACCGCCACTACGGGATATTGGCCGGTGAATCCCTCGCGTTCAGCGGCTAGGCGCTCGACCCGTCCTCGTGCCAGACACCAGCCCGAGACCAGTAGCGGGACCATCACGATCAGCGTCGCCAGCACCGCTCCGCGCTGAACATAGTCGCCGCTGAATGCCATGAGCGCGATGATCCCGGCCAGGAAGACCAGCGTCGCGTAGCTGGTGTACGGGGCGCCGACGAGCCGGAACGCGGGACGCTCGGCCCGTCCCTGCCGCCACCACCGATACAGCTGCAACTGGCAGAGCACGATGGCCGTCCACGACGCGATGGTGCCCAGGGCCGACATGTTCAGCACGATCTCGAATGCCTGATCCGGTACCACCGCGTTGAGCACCACACCGATGAGGGCGATCGCGCCGGTGGCGAGGATGCCGACGTAGGGGACGCCGGTCCGCGACATCCGGGCGGCGAGCCGCGGGGCGCTGCCGTTCATCGACATCGAGCGCAGGATGCGCCCGGTCGAGTAGAGCCCGGCGTTGAGGCTCGAGAAGGCCGCGGTGAGCACAACCAGGTTCATGATCGAACCGGCGGCGGGCACACCGAGTTTGGTGAAGAAGGTGACGAACGGGCTCACCCCCGCGTGGTAGGCGGTGTAGGGCAGCAGTAGTCCTAGCAGGACCAGCGAGCCGACATAGAACAGGGCGATGCGGGCGATCACCGAGTTGATGGCCCGCGGCATGATCTTCTCGGGGTTCTCCGTCTCGCCTGCCGCTGTTCCGACCAATTCCACTGCGGCGTAGGCGAACACCACGCCGGTGGTGACCAGCAACAGTGGTGTCGCGCCGACCGGGAACAGGCCGCCGTTGTGGGCCAGGACGCCGGGGCCGGTGGACGCGCCTTCGATGGTGAAGCGCCCGATCAGGAATATCGAGCCGACGGCAAGGAAGAGCACCAGCGCGATCACCTTGATCAGTGCGGCCCAGAATTCCAGCTCACCGAACCAGCGCACTGAGATCAGGTTGATGCTCACGACGATGGCCAGCGCGATCAACGCGATCATCCACTGCGGCACTGAGCGGAAGGCTTCCCAGTAGTGCATGTAGGTGGCGACTGCGGTGATGTCGACGATGCCGGTCATGCACCAGTGGAAGAAGTACATCCAGCCGACTGCGAAAGCCAGCTTTTCCCCGTAGAACTCGCGTGCGTAGGAGACGAACGACCCGGACGAGGGCCGGTGCAGCACCAGCTCGCCCAGTGCCCGCAGGATGAAGAAGACGAACACACCGCAGACCCCGTACACCAGGAACAGTCCCGGTCCGGCGCTGGCCAGGCGGCCGCCCGCGCCGAGGAACAGGCCGGTGCCGATGGCGCCGCCGATGGCGATCATCTGCAGTTGCCGCGGGCGCAGTGATTTGTGATAGCCGGCATCCTCCGCCGCCAGCGCGTCGGCCGACGTCTCGGGAGGTTGAACGGTTGTCATGGTGGTGACCTTTCAGGTGACCCGTGTCATATTCCGAACAATGTACCGTTATCTAGCGGCACATTCAACAGGTGCTTATCGCTCGCGAGAGGGGACAGGTCGAGCGGTGAACAGGTCCGTCGCTGAGAGGTAATGATTGATCGTGCCGTTATATATCGATACGCTCGATGCGGAAACTATGATGGAGCATGAGTATGGCGTGGTTCGAGCGGGAGTTCATCGCGGTCCCCGAGGAGGCCAAGAACCAACTGGTGTTCAAGTGGCCCGACGTCAATATCCGGCGCTTCAGCCGGGCCATGGTCAACGCCGACGAGACGGCGCTGTTCCTCAAGTCGGGCCGGGTGCTGGCGGTGTTGGGGCCGGGTCGGCACCGGATCGACGCGGACGAGCTCCCGGTGCTCGGGTCGGTCGTCGACACCCTGACCGGCGGCAACTACTACCGGGCGGAGTTGTATTTCGTCTCCTCCCGGGAGTTCACCGGCTTTCGCTTCGGCGGTCGGCTCACCGAGATCCTCGATCCGGTCAGTGAACAGGTCGTGTCGCTGCGGGCATTCGGTGAGTTCGCGGTGGCGGCCCGCGACCCGGCGGCGCTGATCACGATGCTGACCGGCACCGGCGCGCTCGCCGATCGTGACGCGACCTCCTCATGGTGCGGTGAGTTGCTGTTGAAGGCCATGAAAATTGCCGTCACACAAGGCGTCTCGCGTGGTGAGTGGCCAGTGCTCGGCATGTCGGCCGAACTACCCGCCATCGAGGCCGCGGTGCTACACCAAACCAATGTCGCGCTCTACGAGTACGGATTGCGGATCCCCCGCCTGGGCAATTTCGACATCGGTCTGGTCCCCGAGGACGCGGATCGGCTCAAGCGACTCGCCAAGGACACCACCTACATTCGACTCACGGGCGACTTTCAGCGCTACGCTGCGGGCGAACTCGCCCTCGGCGCGGGCCAAGGGCTGGCCCGCGGCATGCCCGACACCACGTATCCGGTGGCGGTGGGCGGTACGAGCCTCTGGCAGCAACACCCCTACCCGAGCCCCTGGACAGTGCTGAGCGCCCCGACGGGGACGAATTGTCCGCGCTGCCTGGTGACCAATGCGGAGGATGCGCAGTACTGCACCGAATGTGGTGCGCAGATGCGCACACCCGCGCCCCGGGCGTGCGCGGTGTGCGCGAAGGAGCTGAGCGAGAGTGCGCGGTTCTGCGGTCACTGCGGTACCGCCGCCGCGCGCTGACTGCATATCGATTGTCCCGCTGCGTCATTCGATCGCGTTCTCAGGGAGGATCGAGCGGGTCCGGGCCGCCGCAGTCGGCCCGGACCGGCTCATCAGGAATGCGCGGGCACCAGGGTCAGCACGGCCGACTCGCCGCCGCCGATCAGACTCCGCACCTGCCGGGCGGCCACCGACAGTGTGGCCAGATCGAAATGGTCGGTGTCGAGGATCTCGGCCAGGGCGGCGCGGGATCTGGCGAGCCGGGACCGGTTGGTCGACTCCCAGAACTGAATCTGCTCCGAAGGACCGCCCCCGGCCTCGGTGACCCGCAGGACATCGATGGTGAGCGCGCGCAGCGAATCGTAGAGATCGTCGCGAACCGCCAGCCGCGCCAGCGCCGACCAACGATCACCTCGATCCAGATCGGCCACCGCCGCGAGCAGGCGTGCAATGTCGAAGTGCCGGTCGAGGGCGTAATAGAGATCCACCACCTCACGCGGATCCCGATGCGTGATCTCTGCGATGTCGATGACGTCCAGCAGGGGGAACCGGTAGATCAGGGCGAAGACCTCGGCGGCGAGGTCGGTCGGCGCGCCGCCCTCGATCGCCGAGCGCGCGACCGTATGCAGTTCATCGGCCACCCAGGCCGGCACCACCGCGCCGATGTGGCGCACCCGATCGCGATAGCGTGCGATATCGGCGCCGATGGCGATCGGTTGCGGGCGGTTTGTCAGCAACCACCGGGACCCACGGTCGAGCGTGCGCCTGGTCTCCAGGATCAGCTCGTTGCGCACCGCGTCGGGCATCGGTGTGTCCCGCAGGCGCCGCCAGAGGCCGGGCAGGTCGAAGACCGCGGTGACGGCGCTGAAGGCCCGCACCGCGTCGCCTGCGGTGACGCCCATTTCCTCGACGAGCCGGAAGACGTAGCTGGCGCCGCCGTAGTCGACCACCTCGTTGACGACCGCGGTGGTGACGATCTCACGCCGCAATGGGTGCCGTCGCATGGCCGCGCCGAATCGGGCGCGCAGCGGTTCGGGGAAGTACGCGGGCAGGGCCGCTGCGAGGGCGGGATGGTCCGGCAGGTCACCACCGAGCAGCTCATCCTTCAGCGAAAGCTTCACCCGCGCTGTAAGATTCGACAGTTCCGGTGAGGTGAGGCCGATGCCGACCTCCATCCGTCGGCGAATCTCGACCGGCGACGGCAGCGCCTCGAGGGCACGGTCGAGGCCGCAGCGCCGTTCCAGGTCGTCGATCAGGCGGCCGTCCACCGCGATCATCGCTGCGGCCTGCGCGCGGGCAACGGCGAGATGGGCGTTCTGGGAGATGTTGTCCTGCAGCACGAGTGCGGAGACCTCGTCGGTCATCGACGACAGCAGCGCAGTGCGATCGGCGGCGCCCAATGCACCGCCCGAGACCACCCCGTCGAGCAGAATCTTGATATTGACCTCGTGGTCCGAGCAGTCCACGCCGGCGGAATTGTCGAGTGCGTCGGTGTTCATCTTGCCGCCGTTCAGACAGAACTCGATGCGGCCCAGCGCCGTCACCCCCAGATTGCCGCCCTCGCCGATTACTTTGAGACGCAACTCCTTCGCGTTCACGCGGACCACGTCATTGGATTTGTCACCCACCTCGGCATCGGTCTCGGCACTGGCCTTGATATAGGTGCCGATGCCACCGTTCCAGAGCAGATCGACCGGTGCCAGCAGGATGGCGCGCACCATGTCCGGCGGGGACAGGGTCTGCACCGCCGCACCGAGCCCCAGGGCCGCGCGGACCTGTGGGGAGACCGGGATCACCTTGGCGGTGCGGTCGTAGACGCCGCCGCCCTCACTGATCAGCGCGCGGTCGTAGTCCGCCCACGAGGAACGGGGCAGCTTGAACATGCGCTCACGCTCGGAGAACGACACGGCCGCATCGGGATCCGGGTCCAGGAAGATGTGCCGGTGGTCGAACGCCGCGACCAAACGGATGTGCCGCGAGAGCAGCATGCCGTTGCCGAACACGTCACCGGACATGTCACCCACACCGACGACCGTGAAGTCCTCCGACTGGGTGTCGATGTCCATCTCGGCGAAATGCCGCTTCACGCTCTCCCACGCGCCCTTGGCGGTGATGCCCATGGCCTTGTGGTCATACCCCACCGAACCGCCCGAGGCGAAGGCGTCACCCAGCCAGAAACCGTAGGACTGGGCAACATCATTGGCGATATCGGAGAAGGTGGCGGTGCCCTTGTCGGCGGCCACCACCAGGTAGGTGTCATCGCCGTCGCGGCGCAACACCCGAGCGGGCGGCAGCACCGCGCCCGTCGCGCGATCCACATTGTCGGTGATGTCGAGCAAGCCGGAGATGAACGTCCGATAGCAGGCGATGCCCTCACCTTGCAGGGCTTGGCGATCGGCGACCGGATCGGCCGTGGCGGCGGGCGGATTCTTGACCACGAAACCGCCCTTCGCGCCGACCGGCACGATGAC
>NZ_JBSGBY010000009.1:0-38976 GCF_053601505.1 Nocardia sp. NPDC004722 | reverse complement strand
GGCCGTTCTATGGCGGGCTTGTGGGTGCCTAGTTCGAACAGCACCCGGATATCCAAAACGCGACCGTCAATGTCGACGTTCGCGGCACGACCGCTACTTCCCACCTGCCGAAGACTTGGTCGCGAACAGACGAATGGTACAACTACCGCAGCAATCCGCGGTCGACGGCCAAAGTGCTCGCCACACTCGACGAGTCCAGCTACGACGGCGGCACCATGGGTGCCGACCATCCGTGGGCCTGGTGCCAGAACTATCAGGGCGGCCGGAGCTTCTACGTCGGCGGTGGCCACACCATCGAATCGTTTGCCGAGCCGGCCTTCACCCAGCTACTGCTCGGCGGCATCCAGTACGCCAGTGGGCAGAAGAATATGGATTGTCGCCCGGAATCCGGATACACGACTCTGTACGACGGGTCGACCACCGGCTGGACGCACGCCGGTCCCGGCGGATTCTCCAACACCAACGACACGCTGACCAGCTACGGCGGGATGGGTCTGCTCTCGTATACCCCCAGGCAGTATGCCTCGTATTCGCTCAAGGTCGACTGGATGCCCGCCGCGACCGGGGGTGACAACTCGGGGATATTCATCGGATTCCCGATATCGGACGACCCGGAGTCGGCGGTGGAGAAGGGCTTCGAGGTCCAGATCGAAACCAACCCCGCTGATCCGATAAGCGCCACGGGAGCGATCTACGGGGTCCAGGCTCCCGACGTTGCCGCGCGCGATGCGGCGCTGAACCCGCGAGGCGAATGGAACGAGTACGAGATCCTGGTCGAAGGCGATCGGGTCCGCGTCTATCTCAACGGGTCCCTGGTCAACGACTTCACCAACACCGACCCCAACCGCTCTGTAGCCGGCCACATCGGCATCCAGAATCACTCGGACTCGGATGTGGTGTCCTTCCGCAACATCCGGATCAAGGAGCTGGGTGCGATCCCGGTGGGCCAGACTGTCCAAGCCGCAAACGTCACCTCGGCCAACGGCCCCGCGCCGTTCGCCAAGCCCGAAGCCCAAGGCGGTTACACCCTCGGGTTCATCGAACCGGGCAGCTGGGCGTCCTACGCGAACATGGATCTCACCGGCGCGTCGACGTTCAAGGCTCGCGTGTTCTCCGGTGGCTCCGGCGGCGCCATCGAGGTGCGGGCCGATTCGGAGACCGGTCCGGTGCTCGGCTCGGTGGCAGTTCCCAATACCGGTGACTGGAACACCTTCGCCGACGTGTCGACAACGCTGGCAGGAGTCCCTTCAGGTGTCCACACGCTGTTCCTGACCTTCACGGGCACAGATAGCGGCATGTTCGACGTAGATACCTTCACGCTGCTCCGTTGATCCCGGTCGGATCGTCAGCATCGTCGACAAAGGAGTCGGCGGTGCTGACGGTCGGCCCCCGGGCTCCCCGTACCTCATTCGGCCACATTGAAGAACCGTACTTCGGATTGAGAGGCATCCCGATGACCGACGAACCTACAGGGATCTGGCTGATCGGGGCCCGTGGCTCCGTGGCGACTACCGTGATCACCGGGATGCTGGCCATACGCGGGGGCATGGCGACACCGGCCGGGTGTGTCGCCGAAGGCCCGGAACTGGTCGGCGTACCACTTCCCAGCTGGGAAAATCTTGTGATCGGTGGTCACGACATCGTCGAGACGCCCCTGGTGAAGCGTGCCGAGTCGCTGGCGCGTTCCGGCGCGCTGCCCCATTACCTACCCAATGCCGTCGCGGACGGTATCGAAGCCGTGGAGCGGGACATCCGGACCGGCTATGACCTGCGCACGGCGGTGGGTAGCCAGGCCGACGCGGCACAGCGATTGGCCGAGGACATTCTCCAGTTCCAGCACCGCCACGGCCTGGCGCGGGTGGTGGTGGTCGACGTCGCCTCGACCGAGCCACCCATCCGGCTCGAGTCGGAGCACGAGACCCTCGGGGCGCTCGAGGCAGCACTGGCCGAGCCGAGCCGCAGGATTCTGCCCGCGAGCTCATTGGCCGCGTACGCGGCCCTGAGCGCTGGATGCCCATTCGTCGAGTTCACTCCGTCCACCGGATTCGCGTTGCCCGCGCTCACCGAACTAGCCCGTCTGCGCGGGTTGCCCTACGCAGGGCGCGATGGCAAGACCGGGGAAACCCTGCTGCGCACGGTCCTGGCGCCGATGTTCACGGCCAGGGCTTTGCAGGTGCGGTCCTGGGCGGGCACGAATCTGCTCGGCGGCGGCGACGGCGCGACGCTCGAGGATCCGGTGCGTGCCGCGAGCAAGCTGGCGTCCAAAGCGGCCAGTCTCGCGTCGCTGCTCGGCGATGAGGTCGTGGCGCCCCTGCACATCGATAACGTGCCGGACCTCGGAGAGGTCAAGACGGCATGGGACCACGTGTCGTTCGAGGGTTTCCTCGGCGCACGAATGACCTTGCAGCTCACCTGGACTGGACTGGACTCTTGTCTGGCGGCTCCCCTGGTACTGGACCTGGCGCGACTCGTCGCCACCGCCCATGCGGCCGGGCAATCAGGCCCCTTGGAGGCGCTCGCCTTCTTCTTCAAGGATCCGTTCGGCACAACGGAGCACCGCTTCAGCGAGCAAACGCGAGCACTGCACCGATGGGCGGAAGGGCTACGGCGGTGACCGGAAAGTGGCGCGACTACGCGGAGCTGGTCCGCGCGCCGGCCGCGCTCACCGTGCTCGGGGACACTCTCGTCGGCGCGCTGACGGTCGGGAAACCGTTGCGCGGCAGGCGGCTACTACTGCCGCTCGCCTCCGTATCGCTGTACTGGGGCGGTATGGCGCTCAACGACTGGGCGGATCGCGACCTGGACGCCGTCGAGCGCTCGGAGCGCCCCATCCCGTCGGGACGCATCAGCGCCGGTGCGGCCCTGACCACCGCGCTCGGGCTCACCGCGCTCGGCGTCGGGCTGGCGGCGGCCGGCGGCCGTAACGGCGTGCCGCTGGCCGCGGCGGTCTGGAGTTACGACACGCTGCTGAAGCGGACATCGGCCGGTCCGCTCGCGATGGCCGCCTGCCGAGCATCCGATGTCCTACTCGGTGGCCGAGCGGTGGTGCCGGCCGCGTTACTGGCAACACACACCTACGGCGTGACGACGCTCTCGCGCGGCGAGGTGCACGGCACCTCCCCGCGAATCGCCAAGTTGGCGTTGGCGGGCACGGCTTTGACCGCTCTGGTAACGGTCGCCGACCGCCCGCACCCCGCCGGGGTGGGATCGATTCTCGTCTACGCCGTGTGGCTCGGGCGAGACCAGGCGGCCGTGGTCCGTGATCCCCACGCCCGCACCGTCCGTACCGCGACCAGGACGGGCATCCACACGATGATTCTGCTCCAGGCAGCGCTGGCGGCGCGGCGCTCACCCCGCGCGGCCGCCCTCGTGCTGTCGGTACCGGTGGCCGCCATGCTGGCCAGAAAGGTAAGTCCGACATGAAGTTTCACCTCGGATATGGCACGAACGGTTTCAGCAACCACCGGCTGGAGGATGCGCTGGCCGTTATCGCGGACCTGGGCTACCGCGCGGTCGCGCTGACCCTCGACCACGCTCATCTCGATCCGTTCTCGGACGATATCGTGGCCGGCACCGCGCGGGTCGCCGCCCGCCTGGAGGCACTGGGCCTGCGGGTGGTGGTCGAGACCGGCGCCCGATACCTGTTGGATCCCTACCGCAAACACCATCCGACGCTGGTCTCGGAGGGCCGGGAGGTTCGGATCGACTTCCTGGTCCGGGCTGCGCAGATCGCTGCCGATCTCGGCGCGGACTGTGTGTCGTTCTGGTCGGGTATCTCGCCGCCCACGTCGGACCCAGCGGCCGTATGGAACCGGCTCCAGTCGGGTGTCGCGGCAGTCCTGGACCGGACGCCCGGCGTGCCGCTCGCGCTCGAGCCGGAGCCCGGGATGGTCGTGGCCCGGCTCGATCAGGCGTTGCAGCTTCGGTCCGACCTCGGTGCGCCCGAATTGCTCGGTGTCACATTGGATGTCGGTCATTGTGTTGCCGTCGAACCGCGCCCGGTGGCCGACTGTGTGCGCCGAGTCGGCCACCTGCTGATGAATGTTCAGCTCGACGACATGCTGCCCGGCGTCCACGAGCATCTCGAGTTCGGCGCCGGTGAGCTGGATCTGCCGGCGACCCTGCGAGCGTTGACGGAGATCGGATACACGGGGGTGGCCGCAGTGGAACTCCCCCGGCACGCGCATGCCGCGCCCGAGGTCGCGCGGCGCGCGTTGGAAGCACTGCACGCCGCCGCCGACCCCTGGTTGAGGCGAGCCGAGCTGTCGGTGCGGACCGATCCGTCGTCGATTCACGACCTGTTCGCGATGGCGGGCCGCGAGGCGGGCGCTGCCGGACCGAACCGTGCCCGGCAGCGCCTGCTGCGCGCATATGCCGAGTCGGCTCAGAACCCGTCGGAGGGCTTCGTAGCACTGTATTGGCACGGCACCTCCACCGAACGACGCGCGGTGCTGGACGGGCTGGCCGACATCGGTGATCAGCTTGCCGATACGGGAGTCGAGTTGGTCAAGGATGCGTTGCGCAGCAACGACACCGGAGTCATCGCCGCCGCCATGGGATCGTTCGCGGCGATGCGTCTGGACCAGCCGTCATGGCGGCACGGCGTACTCAAGTGCCTGTTCATGGGCATTCCCTTGGACACGATCGCCGACCTTGGTGATCGCATCGACGCGACGCTGCTCGGCATGGTCTCGGCGTTTGCCGAGGAACGCCGACTCGCAGGACGCCCTGTTCCCGATGATGCCGTACAACTTCTCGAGGTGACGCCCTGATGCGGATTTTCGACCCTCACATTCACATGACCTCACGAACGACCGACGACTACGAGGCCATGCACGCCGCAGGGGTGCGCGCGGTGGTCGAGCCGGCGTTCTGGCTGGGCCAGCCGCGTACCAACGCCGGGTCCTTCCTCGATTACTTCGATGCGCTGATCGGCTGGGAACGATTCCGGGCCGCGCAGTTCGGAATTCACCACCACTGCGCGATCGCCCTGAATCCCAAGGAGGCCAACGATTCACGGTGCACCGAAGTCCTGGACCTGTTGCCCATCTACCTGGTCAAAGACGGCGTCGTGGCTGTCGGCGAGGTCGGCTACGACTCGATGACTCCCGAAGAGGACCACGCTTTGGCCGCCCAGCTCGAGCTTGCGGTGCGCTTCGGTCTACCCGCCGTCGTGCATACGCCGCACCGGGACAAAGCCGTCGGCACCACCCGGACCCTGGAGGTGCTGCGCGAGTCGGGTCTCCCCGTCGAGCGAGTCCTGATCGACCACCTGAACGAGACGACCGTGCGGGCGGTGGCCGATTCCGGGTGCTGGATGGGCTTTTCGATCTATCCGGACACCAAAATGGACGAGGCGCGTTTGATTGCCCTGCTCGCGGAGTACGGGACCGAGCGGATCCTGGTCAATTCCGCCGCCGACTGGGGGCGATCCGATCCCTTGAAGACACACAAGACCGGGCTGGCCATGCTCGCGGCGGGCTTTTCCGAGTTCGACGTGGACACCGTGCTGTGGCGCAACCCGGTCGAGTTCTACGGCCAGAGCGGCCGGTTGCTGCTCGACGACGAAATAGCGGTGCGTACCGTCCACGCCGACACCGGCAATTCCGTATTACGTGGCGAACGCGCATGACGTCGATCGCCTACTGCACCAACGTTCACCCGTCCCGCGATCTGGACCAGGTCCTCGATCAACTCGACACCGTGCGCTCCCTGCTCGAGCTCGACATGCTGGACCTGGGATTGTGGCTGCCCGCCGAGCTCGCCCATGCCCTGGCCGCAGACCCCTCCGCGCGGCGGCGTCTGCGCGCCGAGTTGGCGGCCCGCGACCTGGCTGTGAGTTCCCTGAATGCCTTCCCGTACGGCGATTTCCACGCCGAAGTGGTCAAACGCCAGGTCTACCTGCCGAGTTGGTCGGACCCGCGGCGGCTCGCCTATACCGCCGACTGCGCAACGGTATTGGCTGACCTGCTGCCCGATTCGGCTCGGTACGGCAGCATTTCGACCTTGCCTCTGGGCTGGGGTCCCTGGTGGAGCGACGAGGACGACGCGCGGGCCGCGTCGGCACTACTCGATGTCACCGAGGCACTGCGGCTGGCGAGCGCACGGCACGGCAAACCGATTCGCCTGGCGGTGGAACCCGAACCAGGCTGTGTGCTCGATACGGTCGCCGACGCGGTCGCTTGGCTCGCCGATCGTGTGGACCCGCGCTACATCGGAATCTGCCTGGACACATGCCATCTCGCCGTCTCGTTCGCCGATCCGGCCGAGACGGTCGCCGCCATTCTCCGCGCGGGCCTGTCGGTGGTGAAACTCCAGGCGTCGGCCGCCCTGGAGATCGCCGAACCCGATACGGACCACAGTCGGCGACTGCTCTCGCAGTTCACCGAACCCCGCTACCTCCATCAGGTCAGAGAAAACTCGCCCCTCGGCGTGCTGGCGGCCGACGATCTGCCCGAGGCGCTACGTGAGCTGCCGGGCGAGAATCCGTGGCGCGTGCACTTCCACGTGCCGCTGCACGCCTGCCCGACCGCGCCCGTCACAGCGACGACCGATGTACTGCGCCAGGCGTTCAGCGCTCTGGCCTCGGCGGTGGACGAATTGCCGCACATCGAGGTCGAGACCTACACCTGGCACGTGCTCGCCGATCAGCACGATATCGCGGCCGGGATTGCGGCGGAGCTGCGCTGGGCCCGAAACAATCTCCGAAGGGAAGCGCCGACATGCGACCAATGATCGTGGTCAACGTCGTCGGAATGACACCGAAGCTGTTGCGACACATGCCGAATCTGGCCCGACTCGGCTGGCAGGCCGAGTTGGGCACGGTGCTACCAGCGGTCACCTGCAGTGTCCAGGCCACGATGTTGACCGGGCTCACCCCCGCCCAGCACGGCATCGTCGGCAACGGCTGGTACTTTCGCGACCTTGGTGAAGTCCACCTGTGGCGCCAACACAACCGCTTGATCCGCGGCGAGAAGGTATGGGAGACCGCCAGGCGTACCCATCCCGGCTACACGGCGGCGAATGTCTGCTGGTGGTACGCGATGGGCGCCACAACGGATATCACGGTGACGCCCCGGCCGATCTACCATGCCGACGGCCGCAAATCGCCCGACTGTTACGTCCGCCCGCCGGCACTGCACGACCGACTTGCCGCGGAACTCGGTGAATTTCCGCTGTTCCGGTACTGGGGCCCGACCGCATCGCTGGCCTCCAGCGAGTGGATCGTCGGTGCTGCGCGCCGAATACTCGAGCAGCAGCATCCCGACCTACTTCTCGTCTATGTGCCGCACCTGGATTACGACCTGCAACGGTTCGGCCCGGACGCACCCGAGGCGGCGGCCGCCGCGGCCGCGGTGGATGCCACACTGGCGCCGTTGCTCTCCGACGCCACGGCGGTCGGCGCGATCGTCGTCGCCCTGTCCGAGTACGGCATCACCGCAGCCCGGCGGCCAGTGGACATCAACCGCACCTTGCGCGCCGAGGGCCTGCTGGAGGTGTATCGCCAAGCTGGAATGGAGTACCTCGACGTCTGGACATCGCGCGCGTTCGCCGTCGCCGACCACCAGATCGCGCACGTCTACATCGCCGATCCAGCCGACGTGCCGAAGGTCCGGCAGGTGCTCGCGGACCTGCCGGGGATCGACACGCTGTACGACCGGCAGGCGCAGGCGCGAGTGGGGCTGAACCACAACCGCTCCGGCGAACTGGTCGCCGTAGCAGAACCGGACGTCTGGTTCACTTACTACTACTGGCTCGACGACGGCCACGCGCCGGACTTCGCGCACGGCGTCGACATTCACCGAAAGCCCGGATACGACCCGGCAGAACTGTTCTTCGATCCCGCCGACCGGTGGGCCAAGGCCAGAGCAGGATTGGGTCTGATTCGTAAAAGGATCGGCCTACGCTACGCCATGAACGTTGTGCCGCTGGACCCATCGTGTGTGCGCGGCACGCACGGAAGGCTGCCGGACAGCCCGCAAGACGGCCCGGTGCTACTGTGTTCGCATCCTGCGGACCGGGCAAGCAGTCGGATCGAGGCTACTGAAGTCCGGGACTTGCTGCTTGGGTTGCAAGGAATTCCGGCCTCGCGACCCTCCCTTTGAGACGGCTGACACAGGCCGCCCCGAGACCTGAGCGCGTGTCTGTCGACGCACGCGCCCGGCGTTCCGAATTCTTCTCTGTGGCAACGAGGTTCAGCGATGACAGCACGCAAGCAGCGCACGGGCGGGGAAATCCGGATATCGGTTCTGGATCGTCTGAAGATACTCTTCCCGGTCGTGGTGGTGACCATCATGGCCGCGAATGCGATCGGTCCAGATCGGGATCCCGCACCGGTCCGCGGCGGGCCCGTGCACTTGATCGAGTTCGATACTCCGGTTCAGGAACTGGAACCGTTACGTGCGTGGGCACAGGTCCGGGCCGAGAAGTACGACATCCCGGTGCGAGCGTTGCAGGCGTACGGATTCGCGACGATGCTGATCGAGAAGGCCCGGCCCGGCTGTCATCTGGGGTGGACCACGCTTGCCGGGATCGCGAGCGCGGACAGCGATCACGGCCGGTCCGGGGGTGCCGCGATCGCGGACGACGGGCTGGTGCGGCCACCGATCCGCGGCATCGCCCTCGACAACGCCGAGGATACCGCGATGAGCCTCGACACCGACGTGGCCACCGGAGTCACGGCATTTGCGCGGGCAATGGGGCCGTTCCGATTCGTGCCCGAGAAGTGGAACCGTTGGGGTCTGCGCGCGAACACCGATTCCGACGCGCTGGCCGACACCTTGAAGACCGGCAATCCTGTTGCCGCCAAGGAGCTTTCGGGAACCCCTGACAACATCGACGATGCGGCCCTGGCGGTGGGACGGCATTTGTGCGCCGCCGGAGGTGATCTGGCCACCGCCGACGGCTGGCAGCGAGCGATCCTGGCCTACAACACCTCTACGGTGTACCTCGATCAGGTGCGGATCACCGCGGCCGGTTATGACGGAGGTGACCGCAGGCAAGCTTCGGGTCCCGGCTGGTCGGGAGCCCGGACCGTCGCAGCCGCGGAAAGTCAGATCGGCGTCGAATACGCGTGGGGCGGCGGCACCCTCATCGGTCCCGATGTCGGTATACCGGATGGCGGGATCGCCGATTCCTTCGGTGACACCGACAAAATCGGCTGGGATTGCTCGGGATTGGCACGGTTCGCGGTGTACGCCGCCACCGGCGAACAGATTCCCCGCACCAGTCAGGAACAATCCGTCAGCGGCGACCCGGTCGACCTCGGCCAGGCACAACCGGGAGACCTGGTGTTCTTCGGCGGCGACGGAGTGGCCCACCACGTCGGGGTCTACATCGGCGGCGACCTGATGATCCACGCTCCGTACAGCGGAGCGCGGGTACGCACACAGAGCATCACCGAATTCGAAGGCCCGTACACCTTCCGCCGATTTCTCTAGCGGGCGGACCCGACCCCGTTGTAGATCGAACTGCCCAGGGGCGGGAATCCGCTCGGACCGTCAGCGAGGCAGTTCGACGATCGTGTCGATCGTGTCATCCGCGGTACCGGAGACAGCGACGACCTCGAAATGCGCCGACTTTTCCCGCACCTCACTCTTGACGATCAGGTACCACCAGCCGCAAGAGTGCGGAGTCGGCGCCAGCACAGCGAGCGGCGGCACTTCATTCCATCGGAGCTGGCTATTGTCCGGAGCATTCGCTTTCAGGGTTTCAGCCATTCGGATATCAATCGTGAGGTCATTGCGATCACTTCTTTGCGCTCTGTCATTTCCGGTTCGAGGGCGGCGAGGCGCAGCAGGGCTGAGGCGCTGGTGCTGAGCAGTACCCAAGACATCGAGTCGCGTTCACGCTCGTCACCAGATTCGAGAACCTGAGCCAGTAGCAAGCTGGTGAGCAGACGTAAGCGCCGTTCGAACCAGAGCAGTCCGGTGGCTTCGAAGCTCACCTCGTCGAGGAGGACGCGCACCAAGGCTGCGTTGTCGATCAGTTCGTTGTCGATATCGTCCAGGATTCCGAAGACAAATCCGTCGAGAGTGTGGCGATCGGATCCAACGAACAGTCGTCCGGCGAACCGCTCTTCGATGGTTCGGAACAGCCTGTCGATAAGCTGGTTCACAAGGGTGGTCCGGTCGCGGAAGTACCGGTGGAGCGTGCTGGGCGGGACTCCGGCGGCCGCGGCGATCCGATCCGTTGTGGTGGAAGCGATTCCGTACTCACCGAAAAGTTGTGCGGCAGTGTCGAGTAGACGTTCCCGCGTCGCACGGTCATGGACCGGTTCGGCCCGGCGGCTCCCCCCGACTGCCCTCCTGGACGTCACAGCGCGTCTCCCACAGGCGGTTTCAGCTCCGGAGATCGCGACGCCAGTTCCCCGCGGTGAGTACGCCGTAGTCGATCCCACCGTGGGCATACGTTGGGCGGATGGGCCAGAAGCGTTTCCAATCGGCGAGCTCGGTGGATGGCAGGATTTGCAGCCATCGAGGATCGTGACGGCACGGGTCGGCCATGGTCTTCTCTTTGACCATGGAGTCGTACTGGTCCAGCGAGTCCTCGAGCGTGTTGGCGTTCGGGCAGACCTCACGGCCGTACGCCCGGTGGTATCGCCGCAGTCCTGGGATTTTCGATTGATCGGGCTGCCAGTTGTCCAGGCTGATGCCATTCTCGGACGAAACCCAGACGCCGTCGGGCGTATTGATGACCAGGGAGTGATTGCCATCGGTATGGCCCGGCGTCCACAACAGCGCGATGCCGGGGCCGAGTTCGATATCGCCGTCGAAACGCACGAAAGCATCCGGGTCGACGCCCACCAGGCCGTCGCTGACGTACCAGGCCCACTGCATGGGATGCAGCGATTCCAGGGTTGCCAGCTCGCGGCGATGCACGAGCATCTTGGCGTGGCCGAACAGCGGTGTGCGAGCCACCTTTTCGCCGGGTATGGGGATGGTGCTGCCCAGAATCATGCGTGGGTCCTGGACATGCAAGTGATCGAAGGTGCAGAAGTCGATGTCCTCGGGCGTCAAGCCCAGTTCGGCCAGCACGTCCTCGGGCTCGTGGTAGTACCTCAGCAACAGTGTTCTCGCGATCGCGTTGCCGCCAGGAATCGCGGTGGCCAGCTTGTTGAGACGTGCGTAGAAGGGCGCTTCCACCGAGCCCGCGGGCACGGTGGGTTCGAACACGAGCGTGCGCAGGCATCCGTCGAAATCGTCGTACTGCACGACGATCATTCGATTGATCATCGCGATCAGTGGTAGATGCGGGACATCGACGGCGCCGTGAAAGCCGAACGCCACCGGGTATGGCGCCGCGGCGATGTCGACGGACTTGACGGCTTTGATCCGGCCTTGCTCCTTGAACCGCGGCTTGTACGCCTCGGCGGCGGCACGTACCGCCGCCAGCCGGTCTCCTCGCGGCCAAACCTCGTGGACGCCATCGAATTCGGGAATCGGGCGTGCGCCGATCTCGGCGAGTTCATCGCGGTGGATACCTGTCATCCGGATCTCCTCGGATTGTCTTGCAATCGGGCATCAGAGCATTCCCTGGTCGACCAGCCATCGCTTTGCCCTTGCCATGCCCTCCGTGAGGTCGACCCTCGGGGCGTAACCGAGCGGGCGGCGTGCTGTCTCGATCGAGTAGGTGCCGGTGCGGCACAGATAGCGAACCGCGGTCGCGGTCGCATCGCCCTGCGGATGAATCCGTTTGCGCCCGTGGTGAATACCTTCGTCACGCATAGTCCTTCGCCCGTGTTCGTGCCGTATCTGGATCATGCACACCGGGCAGCACGCCCCTCCAGCCGATGCCGGGCCAGCCCTTTACGATTTCCGGCCAGAGGAGCAGGGTGGAGACATGATCACATGGGACGCACTCCGGCCGCCGGCCAGTGCCGCCCTCCTGGTCCGTGTCGGTGCCGACTACGGCCTATCCCCCGAGGTTTGCCTTACCGGGACAGGAATCGCCGCAGACCGGCTCCTCGACGCCGATTACGCCGTATCGGCGGGCGCGGAACTACGGATCATCCGCAACCTCCAGTCGACTCTTCCTCAGGTCGGCTGGCTCGGGCTCGAAGCAGGTCGCCGGTATCATCTGACTACCCACGGTGCGTGGGGGTTCGCACTGGCGAGCTGTCGCAATGGCTGGGAAGCACTCGAGGTCGGGCTGAACTTCCTCGGCCTCACCTGGGCCTTCTGCGCCATCAGCTCATATGTCGACGACGGCGTGGTGCGGATCGTCTTCGACGACGATGGGGTCCCCAACGACATTCGGCACTTCGTGGTGCAACGCGAAATCGCTTCTGTCGTAACCGTCGCACGTGAGGCCGGTGGCCTGTTCACCGCACCGGCCGTCACGCGCCTGCGTCAACCCGCCCCACGGTCGACGACTCACTTCACCGAATTCCTCGGCGCACCACCTGTATTCGGCGCCCATGACAACCACCTCGAGATCCCGGCGATCCTGCTCGACGATCCACTCCCCCAAGCCGATGCCCACACTGCCGCGGTGACCCGGACCCAGTGCCTGGACCTGCTAGAGCGGTGGCGTGCCCGCACCGGATATGCCGGGCTGGTACGTCAACGACTACTGGAGGTGCCCGGCCATATGCCCGGTATCGACGAGGTCGCCGATCACCTGCACCTCAGCCCCCGCACCCTGCGCCGCCGACTCAGCAACGAAGGCACCACATTCCGGAGACTGGTCGACGAGGTCCGCCAACGGCTCGCCGAGGATCTGCTCGCAGACGGTCAGCTCAGCATCCAGCAGATCGCCGATCGCCTCGGCTACAACGCTGCGCCCGCTTTCACCGCGGCGTTCACCCGATGGAAAGCCATACCGCCACGCGCCTATCAGCACCGCAATTCGACCCGCCCGTGATGTGGCTGTTCCGCGATTTCTTCACCAGCTTCCAACCGGCTGGCGGTCGACGCCAGCCGTCCATGCGGTGAGGCCACCTGATTCTCGGCCACCGGAAATCAAGTCCACGTGCAGGATCCAGCCCCTCGAGGCTTCTGTGCCGGATCGACGGCTCACGATCGCATCTGGATCCGTGACCGCACAATCGTTTTCGCACGCGCACGCGGTCATCCCAGACTCCAATGAATGCAGCCGAAAGGCTGAGAATTCCAGCCTCTTGCCGGTAGCCCGGGTCATTTGCGAATGCTTACTCTCGCAGCGGTCACCGGACTCCGTCGTGCGACGGAGTCATCCGACCATCGCGGTGCATGTCTCCGCACCGATTCACACGTCTGATGAGGGATACATGAACAACTTTCGCGCTAGCGTTCACGGCGCACGCGCTGCCGGGCTCGGTGCTGCCGCGGTTACGGCCATCGGTCTCATGTCCACCGGCGCCGCCAACGCCGACACCTTCGTGCCGTTGCCCGACGGGCAGAAGGTGAACCCGGCGGGCACCGTCACGATCACCCGTACGGGCGAACACGCCATCGTGTCGCCGTCGCTCTCCGCCAACGGTGCCGGCCGTGTGGTGTGGGTCAGCGGCGCCGCCTCCGCGGTGATCACCGAGACGCCGGAAGGCAAGGCGGGCCCCAACAACGGCCCGGCCGGTGGCGCCGGCACGAACAACTCGTCCACACACGGGATTTCGCAGATCAACACCGGCTACATCATCGGCTGCCAGATCTCCATCGGCGATAACGCGATCTCGGCAGGCATCTCCGGCAACGTCAGCCTCAACAGCGCCGGTATCGGCGGATCGATCGGCGTCAACCTCGGCCCCGGCCAGGTCGCGTTCGTGCAGATCGACTCCAAGGATGTCCCGAAGGCGGGCACCTACTCCGTCGAGTACCGGGACGCCGAGATCCAGATCCAGGGTTGCGCGGGCTACGCCCAGGCGCGTGCGTACACCGTCGTCGAGATCATCGGCGACAACCACTCCAAGACGACGCTGTACGGCCAGCCGTTCAGCGTCGGCTAAGCGGTCTCCGCCCGCCAAATCTTCTCTCGCGCAAGCGCATAACCCCAAGGGATAAACCAGAAATGAACAACCGTAAGACCGTGGCGCGGGCAGCCGGTGTGGGTGCCGTCGCCACCGCAGCTCTTGGCCTGTTCTCCGTCGGCGCGGCCAACGCCGACACCTTCGTGCCGCTGCCGGGCGGCGAACTCACCCAGACCCTCTCCGACGGCACCGTGGTCACGGTCAAGCTGGTCGGCGAGTCCGCCAACATCAGCCCGTCGATGGGTGCCACCCCCGTGCACCGCAACGCCTGGGTCTCGGCCTCGGCGCAGGTCAGTATCTCGGGCAACAATTCCACCGTCGGCGGCAAGATCTTCCCGGGTTACGTGGTGGGCTGCCAGGTCAACATCGCCGGCGGCAACGTCAACGGCGGCGCGACCGGTGGCGCCAGCTGGGACGCCCAGGGCAATGTCACCCCGCAGGCGGGCGCCAACACCGGCGCCAACCTGACCCTGGGCCCGGGTCAGGCCAAGTCCTTCTACGTCCTCGATCAGGAAATGCCGGACGACTTCGGTAAGGAAGTTCACAGGACCCGCAACAAGTTCAAGGGTTCCAACGGTTCGGTCACCTGGTCCGATGAGACCATCGGCCTCAACGGCTGCGCCGGCTACGCGCAGGCGCGCTCCTTCGTGAGCGTCGAGGTCGACACCGACCACGTGGTCTCCTGGATCACGCTGTGGGGCCAGCCCTTCAGCCTCGGCTGAACGGCCATCCCATCGCCGCCAATCGAATTGGACGGCGGCGATATCCCGGTTGCGACACGGCAGCCACCGAAGACGAATACCCGCGAACGCCCTTGGCGCATATGCCAAGGGCGTTCGCCCTATCCGGTTCGAGCTCGACCCGAATCCTGGCTCCCCTCCATCAGCTCGTCAACGGCAAGCTGTTCAAATCGGAAGTCTCCGGACGACTCGGAGCGTGAACTCCCCCACGGCCGAATCGTCCACACCACTTGTCGGGCTGGACGATTCGGCCGCCCCTCAGTCGTGACCTGTTGGCTGAGTCGGTCCCGAGAACGCGGCGTCGAACGAGGCGGTGGGCGGCTCTAACAACCGATCGCGCACGAACCCGACCGCTTCCTGGACGCTGCGCATCCGGTCTCCCGGCGTCTTCCCAATCCACCGGGATGGGCCAGAGGAGCCGATGGCGTTCAGCGCCCGGAACGACAGCTCCCGCCGCCTATGAAGGCGAGTGCTTATCCGTTCGGTGCGCCCGGTGCGAAGTCTTGGGGCGCGGATTCCGGTGTGCCGTAGGCGATGTCGTGGAAAGCGCGCCGGAGCATTGCGGCGATCTGTTCGGGTTCGGTGTCACGCAGTCCGTCGAGTTGGAGCAGGTGGCGTCCGATGACGGTGCCGAGGGTGATTGCGCCGATGAGCCCGGCGCGCAGGTCGGCGTCGGTGGTGGCCATGTGGTCTGCGGTCTGTCGCTGCCGGGCGGTCATGGCCGAACGGATGTCGTCGGCGGCTTGGGGGTGCGTGAGCATGGATCGGATCGCTGCCAGCGCGTCTATCGGCTGCTCGGCGAGCTTGTGTTCCAAAGCGGCCAGCAATTGCTCAGCCGCCTGCTCGGGCGTGCCTGTCACCTCATCGTCGGGTTCGATCCCCGAAACCCGCGCGAACAAGCTTGCCTTCGAACCGAAGTAGCGCATGACGAGGCCAGGATCGGTGGCCGCTTCGGTGGCGATCGCACGAATCGTGGTGGATTCGTATCCGGCCGCGGCGAACAGGCTGCGTGCCGCCTCCAGAATGCGCGCTTGAGTATCGCGGCGCTGCTGGGCACGAGTGACTGGTCGGGAACTCACCCGATCAGTCTATGGCGTTGACCGAATTGCCCACCCATGCTAACTTCAGTCAACATTGTTGACTGAAGTGGAAGAGATTCCCCATGTGGCTCACAGTCCTTCTCGCAATGATGACCGGCCTGATGGGCGCGAACGCTGTACCGCATTTCGTCAAAGGCATGGTCGGCGAACAATTCCCGAACGTGTGGGGCAACTCCCCGCTGCACAACGCGGTGGCCGGAACGCTCGGTCTCACGCTGGCCGTCCTGATCGGGTACTGGGCGGATTTCCCCGCGCATGCTCTCGCAGGCATCGGCGGTGCATCGGTCGGCGCGCTGACGATGGCAGTGTTTCACGGACTCCGCGGAGCCTATCGCCTGAACACTGCCCTGGGCCTCAGCAATCCCGCATAGAGCAGGAAGTTCATTGCAGCACAACGATTATCGCCCCCCCGGAGAGCCGCCAGCCGAATTGATCAAGTCCGGCCGCTGGTTCGAAGCGAATCCTGTTGAGCGACTGAGCAACCCGAACCTCCGAAGCACAGAAATTGTGCCTGATTCAGCTTTAGGCCGGAGTTGACAGCCTATTTGCCATCGATTCTGCGGGTGGGGGCCAACACATCGCTATAGGTGAGCCAGCGCGATCGGACCGTATGGACGCTTGCGTCACCGCGCCTGAGATCCTCGCAGATGACGCGCAATTGGTTGATGCTCGCATGTGTTGATCGGAGCACCAGCGTGACGCTGCCGTCGGTATCGACCGTCCCCCAAGGCCCCGAGACTTTCTGGCCCGCGATCTGACATCGGGTGCCCGGCACTTCCCCGATGACATGCGCGGCGATGTTCGTCCGGCCTTGAATCAGCGCCTCGGGTGCCTTGATCGCCGTGGAGGCGCATGTCGGAAACACGATGCCGACCGCCCCCAGCAGCGCGACGTTGATGAAACGGATGGGGCCCCTAGCACGGACATCGAAGGTCGAATGCCACCCCATCAGCTCACACCTCGCGCCGTCGGGGCCGTCAT
Organism: Nocardia sp. NPDC004722; assembly: GCF_053601505.1. Classification (NCBI taxonomy): domain Bacteria; kingdom Bacillati; phylum Actinomycetota; class Actinomycetes; order Mycobacteriales; family Nocardiaceae; genus Nocardia; species Nocardia sp. NPDC004722. The sequence continues at coordinate 22,210 of NZ_JBSGBY010000009.1, read as the reverse complement.
GATCGTCGATACGGAAACGCGCGCAAGGCTTGGGCAGATCTGAGCCGCATACTCGAAACAGTCAGGTGCCAAGATTGAACGCTTCCTTCACTGGCAGGAACATGGCGGCTCAGCATCCGCGGTTACTCAATCGGCGATGCGGGCGGCATCACCGCCGGTGCCGGTAGCCTCGGCGGCTTCGAGGTACTGCTCGTGAATTTCCTTGGGGCCGAACGGCCAGACCCGTTCGAATCGAGCCCAGACGACGAATGCGGCGAGGCCGAGCACGACCCACGCGAGGGACCATTCGATGGGATGCACTCCCGGGTTCGCCTTGTCGGCGTACCCGTAGATCACCGCCCAGCCGATGCCCGCGACCACCGCGGGCAGCGGGTAGAGCAGCATCTTGTAGGGCCGGGCGAGGTTCGGCTGGCGCCGGCGCAGCACGACCAGCGCGGCGATCTGCGCGAACGCCTGGACGATCACCATGACCGTGGTCAGCAATGAAATCAGCACGGCCAGTGGCGGATGCGTGGCCGAGGTCCCGATGTGCCGGGCGAAGACGAACCCGGCCGCGGTAATCACGCCCATCACGATCAGGCCCAGCATCGGGAACTCGTGCCGGGGATGCAGGCGAGCGAAGGATTTGAAGAACACCTTGTCGCGCGCGGCGTCGAAAGGTACTCGGGAGCCGCCGAGCAGACCCGTGAACACCGACGCGAAGGCGGTGATGAGGATCAGGACCGTCACGACGTTCGCCGCGCCCTTGCCCATGGTCTTCTCGAGCACCGCCGAGGCCACCGATTGCGAGGCGACATTGCTCGAGTCGAGCATGTCGTGCCAGTCGATGACGCCGAGCACGCCGATCTGCATGCCGAGGTAGATCACCATGACCGCGAGCACGGCGTAGATGATCGAGCGGGGGAGCACCCGGCCCGGATCCTTCACCTCCGCACCGATATACGCGGTGGTGTTGTAGCCCAGGTAGTCGTAGATGCCGATGGTCAGCCCCGAGGCGAAGCCCAGCCAGAAGCTGCCGCGCCCGAAGTCGATGGCGTGATCGGGCCAGGTGAAGGCCATGCTCGGGTGGAAGTGGGTGAAGGACGCCAGGATGACCGCCGCCACCGAGATGATCATGACCGCCCACATCACCACGGTGATCTTGCCGATGGAATCGATGCGCCGCCACAGCAACAGCAGCACCAGCGCCACCACCGCGAGCCCGACGATATCGCCCTGCCCGGTGGTCATCGACGGCCACAGATAGGTCAGGTACTGCACCAGTCCCTGCACGCCGGTCGACATGATCAGCGGAATGAAAAGTATTGCGGTCCAGACGAACAGGAACGGCATGAGCCGCCCGCTGCGGTACTGGAACGCCTCGCGCAGGTACACGTACGTGCCGCCCGCGCCGGGCATGGCCGCGCCCAGTTCGGCCCAGATGAGCCCGTCCATGAGCGCGAGCACAGCGCCGGCGATGAATCCGATGACGGCATGCGGCCCGCCGAAGGCCGCGACCATGAGCGGGATGGTGACAAAGGGTCCGATGCCGACCATCTGGCTCATATTGATGGTCGTGGCCTGGAACAGGCCGATTCTTCGGGGAAGCGTCGGAGAGGAAAGTGGTCGAGAGCCGGACATAGCGTCCTCCGAACATGAAGCAGAAGCAGCGTGGTTTCGTAAAGTTAGATTCCTTTACAATAAGAGTCAAGCGCAGGCGACAATTGATTACAGTCTGCTTGGCGAACCCGCACGACATCGGAGGACGATGGACGAAACCCCTTGGAATCGGCAGCGGTTGCGCAGCAACAACGAGTGGCTGCTGCTCGAGCACCTGCGCGCCACCGGTCCGTCCTCCCGGGCGCAACTCGCCCGCGACACCGGTCTATCCAAACCCACGGTGTCCAGCGCCCTTGCCACGCTCGAGCAGCACGGCCTGGTCCGCGAAGTCGGTATGCTCGCCGCCGACCGCGGCCGCACCGCGGTGCTGTACGAGCCGGATCCCACCGCCGGCTATGTGTTGGGGATCGATGTCGGGCGCGCCCGAATTCGCGCCGCAGTGGCGGACATGTCGGGAAACCTCTTGTCCCGCACGGACATTCCCAATCGAGCTCACGGTGGCGACGCGCTGGCCGAGCTGTCGCTACGCGCTGCGGACAACGCCTTGGCACAGGCCGACGTCGCACCCGAGCGCGTGGTACACGCCGCGCTCGGCAGCCCGGGCATCTTTGATCCGCACGACAGGCGAATGCACTACGTCGGCCATCTCCCTGGCTGGGATCGGCCGGGGCTGCTCGATCAAATCGAGCAACGCCTGGACGGCCCGGAACTGACGGTCCACAACGACGCCAACCTGGCAGCCCTGGGCGAGTATGTTCACGGCGCGGGACGAGGCAGCCGTCTTTTCGTCTATCTGCTCGTAGGTACGGGTCTGGGTGTCGGTATCGTCTCGCAGGGCACGCTGTTCACCGGCGCGCATGGCGCGGCCGGTGAGATCGGCTTTCTGCCTGCCGCGCTTGGGGATTCGACCGACGCCACCGCCCGACGGGGTACGCTCGAGCGGGCTGCGTCGGCGGAGGCCGTGGTGCACGCCGCCCGAGCGGCGGGGATGACCGGACGGCTCACCGCCAAACGTGTCTTCGACGCCGCCCGCGCCGGCGATCCGGTCGCGGCCGCGGTGGTCGCGCAGGAAGGCGAACGCATCGGTATAGCGGTCGCTGCGGTGACTGCCGTTCTGGATCCCGATGTGATCGTCGTGGGCGGCGGCCTGGGACGAAGCGCCGATCTGCTGCTCGATCAACTTCGCGCGACCCTGGAACGCACCACACCGCTGCATCCGACGGTGGCTTCCAGCGAACTGGGCGACGACGCGGTACTGCTCGGTGCCATCGCGACCGCGATACGCAGCGCACGGCCGGTGGTCTTCGAGCGCCGCACTCCCACTGGAATCTCGTAGCCGGACAAGGGGATTCGCGATCCCATCGGCATCGCCGACGCCAACGCCGGTCGGCGCCGGGCACGAGTTGGGCGCGCCCGGCGCCTGATTCGGCGGCACGAACCCGCCGACCCCGAGGTCCGGGGATCGGCATGGCCCGGTCCGCGAGAGGACCCATGCGTTACCCCGGAGCTCGAGCATCGATACCGAGTCCGGCGGATTCATGATGTGGCCGGACAGTCCGCACATGGATTCACCGCCCGACCACTGGGCAACCGTAGCGACGAATTCCTGTGCGCTACAACACCCATTGGACGGATCCCCGACCTCCATCCGGATAGAGATTATGCGCCAACCGGCTGATCGATTCACCGCGTCGGCGGTGGCGGCCGTCCTTGCGTTCGACAATCGCAATGTAGCCTCACGGAATCCTCATGACCCGGTTTCTATCGTCGGCCCTTATGTATCGGCCGCTGCGTGTTTGCTTCATCGTTGTCGCGACGACCGGCGCCGTCGGCCCCTCGCTCGTCGCGGCCGCCGCCCGAGCCAACGGTGAGCCGGATGCCGGATATCGATGCCGGATCGCCAGCACCCGGGCCACAGGGCCATGGGGCACAGCCACCGGGTTGCCGCTGATGGGCGACGTCTCCCATCCGCCAGTTCCTGAACAGCCGGCTGTTCGGTTTTTGAGCAATCGATAACTGCCACTTGACGGTCGGTGGCAGCCATTCGGAGAAAAATTCCATCCGATCAGCGGATTGCACAAATCCGATTGGCCAGACCTCGACAGCGGATCGGCCGATTCCGGTGCCAGTTAACGCCGCCGGAATGGGTGCGCGGCAGGATCGGCGAAGTGGCAATGCTGAGGGCGAATATACCGATGATTCGTGTTGCAATCGTGGACGACGAGGCGCTCGTCCGAAGTGGATTCGAATTGAACATCAGTACTCGCGTTCAGGCAGCACTCATCGCGGAACGCGCGGGCCTCATGCCCCAGAGGAAGGCATGAGTCCGCTGTTCAAACAATCTCAGCGCTACATCAGTGGTCTGGTCGATTGCATTGTGATCGGGCTCGGAGTTTTCAACGTCTGGGTTGGCCGGTGCGCGCTGCCGCCGACGCTCATCCTCGAGCTCGCACTGCTCACCGCTGCCGCACTGCTGTTTCGTCGACGTATCCCGATTGTCGCGTTCGTCGCAACTCTGCCCGCAGCCGCACTCATCGGCGCGGTCTTGGGTTCCATGGCCGCCCTTTACATGCTGGCGCGCAGTTCGACACACCGCTGGATCGTGATCGCCGCGGCGGCTGTTTTGGACCTGACCTTGATTGCCGGTCGGCAGGATCTTGATTTCAGACGGACCGATCCGGAAGTCCTGCTGCTGGATGCCGTGTTGGTGTTGTTGATCGGCACCGCGCCCGCGGCACTGGGTTGGCTGGCCGCCGCGCAGCATCAGGTGTCACAGCAGATGGCCGAACTGAATCGGGCGAGCACCATGGAACGACAACTCCTGATCGCGGCCGCCCGGCAACGCGAGCGGGCCGAACTGGCCCGCGAGATGCACGATGTGGTGTCGCACCACGTCAGTCTCATTGCGGTGCAGGCAGGCGCGATGCAAATGGTCAGCAGCAATCCGGATACCCGGGAGCGGGCGGGCACGATACGCCGGCTCAGCGTGGAGACGTTGGACGAACTGCGCCATATGGTGAACGTTCTTCGTGACCCGGCGGGCGAGAACCACCAATTGTGCCCGCAACCGACCGTCGACGCCATCCCGAGGCTGTTGATGGAAAGTGGCCTGCGTATCGAGACAATCGGCCGCCTCCCAGAGGATTTGAGCCCGGCCTATCAGCGTGCTGTGTACCGCACGATCCAGGAAGCCTTGACCAATGTCCACAAGCACGCTCCGGCGGCGGCGGTCACCGTCGCGTTCAATGCGACCGACCCATTGGTCTCGGTAGCGATCGCCAATGAGCCTTCGGGCGAACCGGTATTGGCGTTGCCGGGAGCCGGATCCGGCATCCTCGGCTTGCGGCAGCGCGCCGAGCTCCTCGGCGGAACCGTCACAGCCGGGCCCAATGCCGATCACCACTGGGTGGTAGAACTGCGTCTCCCCCGCAGCTGAATGGATGTACCGCCCCGGATCCGAGCCGACTCCATCGAGCCCGACATAACCCGGTTAGGTTGTTGGATCACTGCGCATTCGACTCGGAGCGACGCTGAGGATGCCGGTGCCGAATCCTTCTCCGCCAGGTCGGACGGCCGCTTCGCTGTCTCATAGGCGGCCAGGTCACATAACCCTCGGCTTCTCTGGTCATGGCCAGGAGCAGCAGACTGTCGACGAGCGCCTGCGCGCTCGCGAAGCCGAAGGCTCGGGCGACCTGTCGTAAATCGTTGAGCGTCAACTGGTTTGTGTTTTCGGATGGGTAAGAGAGGGGTTCGTTGTGCATTGCTGGATCCACCTCGATCGACCGCCGGATCGAATCTCCGGTGCGGTCACCGGATTCAATGAGTCAGGGTGACCTTCTGCAGCCCGGCAGGTCGGTCGGGATCGATGCCGCGGGCCCGGGAAATGGCCAGGGCCAATTGCTGACCGCGTACGGTGGCGAGGATGGCTTCGCCCAGGTGGCCGAGGGCGGGCCAGCTGACCTCGGCGTCCGGGGCGGTGCCGATCAGGGTGGTCTCCGCGTCTCGATCGGTAAGGGTCGCTCGCAGATTCACGGTGTCCGCGTCGGCAGGACCGGAACCCGCCAACAGCACAGCGGGGGCGTTCTCGCCTGTGACCGCGATCGGGCCATGCCGGAAATCCGCTGTGGAGAAGCCGGGAGCCATGATGCCGGTGGTCTCCTGGATCTTGAGCGCGGTCTCGACCGCCGCGGCAAAACACGCGCCACGACCGACGACGGCCATTCGGTCGTAGTTGGCGAGCAAGCGGCCTTCCAGCTCGATCGCGGCGGTATCGTCGAGCAGGTTTTCGACCAGCTTCGGCAGTTCGGCGACCTGCTGTTCGGTCATCCCTCCCGGTTGCAGACCGGAGGCCAGCGCGAGCATCACCAGCATCTGCGCGGTCACAGTTTTCGTTGCGGGAACAGCCTCTTCGGCGCCGGCGCGCAAGGCGACCGACCACCAGTCCCCGGTAGCGAGCGGCGACTCCGCGTCGTTGGTCACCGCGACCACCCGTGCGCCCGCGATGGTGTACCGCTGGACGAGATCGACGATCTCCGGTGTACGCCCCGACTGCGACAATGCCACCAGCAGCCAACCGCGCAGCCCGTGCGGATCGCGCCCGTACGCCGTCGCGATGCTGGGCGCTACCAGGCAGGTGGGCAGGCCGGTGTGCAACTCGACGGCGTAGCGACCCAGTAGTGCGGCGTGGTCGGAGGAGCCGCGGGCCAGAAAGGCGATGCCCGCCGGCGGACCGTAGCTGAACATTTCGGCTACACGCGCGCCGATCGCGGAGTACCGCGCCGCGAGACCCGCGAGCACCTCCGGCTGCTGCCGCATCTCCGTTTCCATCTGCGCGCCGAGTTGAGAAATCATTGTGTCCCTCCAGGATTCGTTCAGTGAACAGCCTGCGGCGCGCCATTGGCGCGCATCGCATCGATGGCCAGTGCGACGGCGCCACGTACGGAAGCGTCATCTCCGAAGTCGGCGATGCCCAACTCCGGCGGGAATGGCGCTGCGCCACAAACCATTTCCTCGATCCGCGGCAACAGTTCGCCGAGCGCGGCCGCCATTCCGCCACCCAGCACGATCTTGGCCGGGTCGACGAAGGCGGCGAGATTGCCCAAGGTGATCGCAAGGATTCGCAGCGTCTCGGTGACGAGTTCACGAGCCGCGGTGTCGGTGTGCGCGAACAGCTCGCTGCCCGTCACCGGAGTGCCCAGCAACACCGAACCGCGGCGGGCCAACTCGCGCCCGCCGAGCAATTCCTCCAGCGGGGCGTGACCGTTCGCTACGGCATTGACGGGTGCGTCCCCGGGGTTCAGATAGCCGATCTCCCCGGCGGCGTGATTCGCACCCGCCACGACCCTGCCACCGACAATGAGCGCCGCCGACAGACCAGTGCCGAAATTGACGTATATCCCGTTCTCGATCCCCGCGAGGGCACCGAACCTGAGTTCGGCCATGGCCGCGGCCCTGACATCATTGGCCACCGCGACCACCGGTGTCTCGATTTCGCACGATAGTCGTTCGGTTAGCGAAAGCCCCTCCCAGCCGGGAAGATTCGGCGTCAACTCGATCCGGTCGTGCCGGATGATGCCGGGGCAGACCGCGGCCAGACCCGCGACCAACCGACCTCGACCGACCTCGCCGTCGACCAATCGCCGGACGGTTTCCCCGGCACGTCGCAGAATCTGATCCGGCCCCTCATCGGCCCGCGTATCGAGGCGGACCCGTTCGAGCAGCACCCCGTCGGCTCCGGCGAGCGCAATACCGGTCTTGGTTCCACCGAAATCGATCCCGATGACAGCGAAGTCACCGACGTCGGCTGACTGCGAGTCCACGTTCGGCGACGCACCGCCTGATGCGATCGAGATCGACGTCGAAGACCTGTTCACGAATCCCCCTGGGACCGAGTGGATTACACGCCTATCCGACGTGACCGGACAAGAACGGCCCCGGCGCAAGTAGATCACAGAGCCTTGCTTCGTAAAGTTAAATTCCTTTACTCAATCCGTCAAGGCCGCCGACCGCCTGAATGCGGGCAGCCGACTCGCCAGACTTGGACAGCCACCAGTCCAGACTTCGGCACCGTGCGATTCAGCGCGGCGTAGCGCAGAACCGCCGAATGTCGGATCACGAACAACTTGTGGCCATATTTCATCCCCCGATCGGGAGTTGACTCCTGCGGACGTCGACTCTCGAGGCTGGTCCCGATTCGATTGCGCCGCATCATGATCGGGTGTGGCACTATGCCAAAGCTGAATTCAAGATCGCCTACTACTCGTGTGGTGCCCGATCGGCGGTATCGGCCAACGCATCCCACTCGCCACGGGTGACATCACAGAATTCGATCCGCCCCGGTGCCGAGAGCCGGTGGTGAGCCGAGAAGGGCCAGACCCGAGTTCTCGCTACCGGACATCCACGGCGATCGCCAGAGACGGTCGGCCACTACCACTTGCAACGCACCGATCTCGGGTCCGATCCCGATCGGCAACCGATGGTCGCGTACCCGATAAGCGACATCGAGGTGGTCCTCCGGGTGGTCAACCGAGATCAACGTCGCCATCCTGTCGAATCCGTTTCGGATCGGTCGATGAACACGGTCACCGACCGAGAAACTGACCCCTGCCCGGAGGACGGCGAAACTTAGGTCATACAGCAGCCCGTCAGCCACTATCCGATGCAACCCAAGGACAATGAACTCTGGGTGCCCAACACAAAACAAACCGACAGTGTATGCATACAACGGTTCATCGATACCCACCACATGGTGAACGTATACCCCGTATTCCTCGATAATCGACGAGATTACGTCAATGCCTATGTCCTGCTTCACTTAAGTGAGTGTAGCCACACAGTAAGTCACGGTCTTTGACATAGGAGCACCTTACGAAGCATCCGAAAGACCGGAATACATACTCTGGATAGCAAATCAACACGCCAAGTGGCTAGAAAAACCAGCCGAAGGTCCAAGTTTTATGGGCTCCTCGGTCATCCGCCAACCGAAGTCGGATCACGTATTCGAATGCCGCCGCCTTGTCGGGCATGTCGATTTCGCCGACGAATTGGTGGCTTGCGCCGTACTACCTGCTGGAATAGGCGAATTTGGAGCAGATGCGTGGTATTGGATTCATCCATGGAGACGAAGGGACAGCCGAAATCTGGTTGTTCCGTGGCTTCGGGTCGGGTTGACTGCGTGCATGATTGTCATTACCGCGGCTTCGGGGGCGTTGGGGCGGCTTGTGGTCGAGCGGCTGCCGGGCGAGTTGGTACGGGCCGCGGTGCGGAATCCGCGCCGACGCGGGCAGGTGCGGGCCGACTACGATGATCCCGACAGCATGCGCGAGGCCTTCGCGGGAGCCGAACGGCTGCTGTTGATTTCGTCTCCGGAGTTGGATCCAGCGCGCCGTCTGCACCACCACCTGGGCGCTCTGCGAGCGGCCCGGCAGGCGGGCGTGCGGTGGGTGGTGTACACCAGCTTCCTGGGCGCCGACACCGATCCGACCGGGCTGACCGAGGCTCACCATGCCACCGAGCAAGCCATTTTCGACAGCGGGCTGGCGTACACCATCCTTCGAAACCCGCTCTACAGCGAGCCATTTCTGCCTTCACCGACCGCGTCGGAGGTAATGAGCGGAACCGGTGGTAGGGGGTTGAACACCGCTTTCCGCGCTGATCTGGCGCGGGCCGCGGCCACGGTGCTCGTCGAGGACGGTCATCTGGGACGCGCCTATGATCTGACCGGACCGCTGTGGACCTTTCCTCAACTTGCGGCCGCGCGCGGGCTGCCCTACCGGGAACAGGCGCCCTCCGGCCCGATGGGCTGGTTGCACAGCCTGGCGCGCTCGGGTCGGTTCGAACGGCAAACCGGGGATCTGGAACGTCTGCTCGGTCGGCGGCCGGCACCGGTCGTTCCGCACACCGAGGAGTGAAAAGCCCACCCGCGGAACAGCTGTACCCGATCACCCGCGACTTCCGCGACCGTCAGGAGGTCGGCAGGTCGGGGTCGCGGAGGGGCTGGATCAGCCGGAATCCGGACTCATCTCGGTGCATGTCGCGGCGCTGGAATTGTCCTTCGATGGCGTGGCCGCCGAGAGTGCCGGACAGGATCAGGGTCTCGTCGCTCCAGTGATACAGAACCTCGGTGGGCGGGTCGGAAAGGCGTTGGCGGAGGAGCAGTTTGCCGTCCTGCGTCCGCAGCTCCCACACGGTGGTCGCGCCGCCTGGTGTCTGGGTGACGAAGCTCTGGTAGTCGGTGCGGTCGGTGATGGCGACGTTGGTCCAGGGCTCCGGGTCGCGCCCGGAAATCGTCGCGGGCGTCCCGTCGACAGTGAAAGAGACCGCCCGCCACACACCGTCGAGGTCCGATCGGGGCGTATGGATATCGACGATGGCGACGCTGAAGAGGACCGCGAGAAACGCCGTATTCGCCACTACCGCAACGAATCCGAGAATGGTCGCGCCGCTTCGAATCCGCTCAGATCCCGGTGTCGGCCACATCGGCCGTGCCGGCAGCGGCGAGGTGTTCGTGACGACCCTGATCACGTTCGGGAGGTAGGGGGCAGCGAGGGCGATCGCAGTTGCCAGCAGTGTTCCCGATACGAGTTTGACCGGTACGTCGTAGCAGAGGTTGAGCAGAAACACCTGTGCCATGGCGACAGTGGCGAGCAGGCTGCCCGCGGGAACTGTTCGCTTCCACAGCAGTAGCGCGCCGGCGGCCACCTCCGCGCATCCGGTGGCGATCGAATACGGATCGGACGCGCCCATGAACGTCCACAACGTGTCCTTCAGCCCCAGATCACCGGCCAGGGAAAGCTGATGCGCGGGCTGGGTCATGTACCCCATCTGGACCGGGATCACCTTCGCCAGACCGTACGCCAACAGCTCGACCGCGAGACCGACCCGTGCCACTTCGTACAACGCCCGCAGCGCACGCCGATAATGCGCGCGGCGACGATCGAGCGCGGTCCACACTGCGGCCGCGGCCAACCCGACGACCACGCATCCGGCCATGGCGCACCACTCCCCCAGGGTGTCACCGCTGTTCGCCGGATCCATACCGACACCGCGGCCGCGCAGCACCAGGCTGCCGATCTGCGCGATGCCCGTCTTCAGCGGTGTGATCAGTGGATTGAGCAGAACGAAGTTGCCATAAACGAAGACCGCCAGCACCAATCCGCCGACCGTCGACAGGCACCTGCTCGCGAACCGTTGTAGTGGTGTCCAACCGCCCTCATCAGCAACGCTGCCATGAACGGTGGGATCGGATTCTCGACTCGATGACGGCACAGTGGAAAATTCTCCCCACGACGGTGCTGCCGGACATCGCCCGAAAAGATCTCAGGGAATCAGGGTATGCCCCGAGTGCCGTGTAGGTCTCTCGGAGGATCCGCCACGCGGGGACGCGTTTCTACCGTTGATCCATGGTGGACGAGCAGGCACCGGTGCCGCGGCTGGTGGAGTTGGATGTATTGCGCGGATTCGCGCTCGGCGGAATCCTGATGGTGAACATCGTCGTCATGTCGGGACCGTGGGCATTCCCGGACGGCGTGCTGTTAGCGGTGCTGGCGGCGTTGTTCCACAACAAGTTCTACGTCTTGTTCTCGTTCCTGTTCGGCTATTCCCTGACCATGCAGTTCCGCGCGGCCGATCGCGCACAGGCCAGCAGGCGCGCGCGAACCGTACGGCGCTGCCTGGCACTCATGGCGATCGGCCTGGCACACGCGGTATTCCTGTTCACCGGCGACGTCCTGTTCGGATACGGCGCGATCGGCCTGATCCTGTTGCTGCTCAGCGGATTACGGCCGCGTACGGCAGTGTGGACGGCAGCCGGACTGCTCGGGTTCGCCGCCATCGCCATGACCGCGATGAACCTGCTCGCCGATTCCGGCAGCGGTCCGGCAGGTCCCGACGACCACGCACGAGATTTGCATGCCATGCGGGCAGGCTGGGGTGAGGCCGCGGCGTGGCGCTGGGAGCAGTTCAGCGGAAACCTGCCGCAATACCTCGTGTTCGGCACGGTCGCGGTGCTGCCGTTGTTCCTACTGGGCCTGGCCGCGGGCAAGAGCCGGCTGTTGGAGGATCCGGCGCGGTATCGCGGGTGGCTGCCGCGGGTGCAGTGGATCGGATTCGGTGTGGGCGCACCGGTTTCGATCCTGGGCGCACTGTTCCACTGGCCCCTGCTGGCCGGTCCGAGCCTGCTCACCGCTCCCCTGTTGTCCGCCGCCTACGCCGCCACACTCTTGCGAGTAGTGCACGCCCGCCCCCGGGTGGCGGAGATCTTCGCACCGGCCGGAAAGATCGCCGCCACCACCTACATCACCCAGTCGGTGATCACCGCATTGCTCTTCACCGGCTACGGATTCGCGCTCGCCGGACGCCTGAACGGCTGGACGATCGTGGCCATCGCGCTCACGATCTACACCATCCAGCTCTACCTCGCCCGAATCTATGTGCGCCGCTACCGCTACGGCCCCATCGAATGGCTACTACGCACGGCCACCTACGGCCCCCGGCCACACCTACGCTCCCCTACCACCATCGGCACATAGCCCTCGCCGACGAAATGAGCAAGCCAGAAATCCAGACGCTCAATCGGGGTGCCAGATTCCGCCACCTGGTTAATCTTTACAGCCGATCGTCGTTTCATGACGGAATTCCTATGCTAAGCGGATCGCCGAAACCAGAATCGATGACGCGGATATGGGCGCACGGTGATCGTGCGCTCACCGGCGAATCACCGGCGACCGTTTCGGGCTAGCACCCGTTCCAGGCTGATCAGGATTGCCGTAGCCGCACCGTGGTTCCACCGACCCCGGTGGAATCACCTCGAGCGACAAACGCGCTTGCGCGGCCACGTGGTGTGGGCAACCTACGACGGATGGGACATCGAATGGAATTCCGCAACACCGGCGCGGCTGCCGTACTGGTTGCCGGCGCACTGACCGCCGGTCTGGGGACCGCGCATGCCGCCCCGGCCGATGCGGGAATCACCTACTCGCTCAAGGTGATCGACAAGACCGTCGTCGCTTCGCTGCGCGGAGCGAAGTTCGCGCTGAGCGAGCAGGACGGTGCGACACCTGACGCACCCAAGACCCCGGTGGCCACCATCAAGGACGACAGCGGCGCCACGATCGTGTCGATCTCGCTCGACTACCGGATCGGGGATTCGCAGATTCCGGTCAAGGCCATCGCAAAGAATGAGGACACCGTCCTCGAGATCACGCCGACCAAGCCGGACGGAGTGCAGATCCCCAACCAGTCCGTGGTGCTCAAACCCATTGCCTCCCCGACCGAGGAGCAGAAGGCATTGAGCGAGTTCAGCAGCAGGCTGTCGATCGCGGGTCAGGTCGGCGTATTGATAGGCGGCATAATCGGTTTCGTCGCCGGCTGCCTCGCCAGCATCGCGATCGGCTGCATCCCCGGCGGCATCGCCGGAGTCCCCGCGGGCGGCATCATCGGCGGCCTGGCAGTAGGCGGTACGGCCCTGATCGCCGCGGGCATCGACCTGCTGAACACCTTCCAAGCCGCGCCGGGCACCTCCAAGTGGGCCACCCCCCAGCCACAACCCGCCCCGCAGAAGTAATCCCATGCTGAACAGCAAACGCACTGCCCGAGTCTGCGGTTTTCATCCATGCGGCGGTCGAGACCAGCCGTCTGGGTGGGGCTTCGAACAGACCGATGCCGCTAACCTCTTGTCGTGGCCCACCGCGTGACGCACCACCGGGCGGATCACACAGTGAATCCGCCGGGCCCAGCAGCACTGCACCGGGTCCGGTCAACACCTGGGAGCGATCCTCGGAACACCTCCCGCTCCGAGGATCGAGTACCCACTCCCAGGGACCGGGGTCTGGGACCGGCGGTTCACGCTCTCGACCCTCTGACCCATCGACGGAGACAGCGCGCCATCGAGGCGGACAGCCCAAATACAGTCGGATGTGCCGATATTCACTGTGCGATCCCGAGCGATGGTCGCCTGGATACCCAGCAGCAAGGTGATTTCGCTACACGACGGCGGACAGCGCTGCCCGATGGAATACCAAACAGTAAGTGGCGCGATTGTTTTGAGCGAAACCTGAGACTGACTGACAATTTGTGCAAACATTTGGACAACTCAGCCCAGGTGGCCGTTCGGCCGGTACCGTGGAGTACACAAACCGCCCGTATCCTTGCCTGCTGCAGCGCTATTCGCATCCGGCGATACGGTCGATCGAAGCAGTCGGAGAGGCGTTGCCCCATTGACCACCAAATCTGTCAGCTACCACTGCGCACCGGATCTAGCACGATTGCTGGAACTGGCCGAGGAAATGGCCGAAACATGCAGGTCCGAGCGGATCGGCGTCGAGCATGTATTTTTGGCGATTCTGCGATCCCCGGACACCATCCCCGTCGAGGAACTCAGAGCGATGGGCTTGGAAGCGGATATCGTCCTGATGAGACTGGCGCAGTTCACACAGTTGCCGTATATCGACAACCCGACCTGAAAGATCCCCCATGCCGGACCTCTTCAACGTCGACGGTAGCGCCGGTAGATCCACTCGGAGATGCCAACTACGATCACGCTGACCAACACGCTGATGAGATAGATCCACCAGCCGGGCGCTTCTTCCGCAGGCGCCAGCTCGACAACTTCGTTCCGGGCGGAGATGTCCTCCGCGGCAAGGGTTCCGGCCATCGCAGGATTTTTCACACGTCCACCATCGGTGCTCTGTGGGTCGAAGGTGACGCGATCAATGCTCCCCAGATCGGTGCCGGTCCAGCCGACGGTCACCCCGGGAATGCAGACGCGCAGATAGCTGTCGGAGCATGTCCCGCCGAACCAGCCGACGCACAACAGCGCGACCGAGGATACGGTCACAATGACGGCGGCGCACAGATCGATCAGGAAGCTGTGTCGAGCCGGGCCAAGAATCCTGCGTATGCACACTTTCGCGAAGAATCCCTTCCTCGACGAGACAACGAATCGCTGATGAGCTGGAGCGCCAGCCATCCGTCGGGGCCTCGCGCCGACTGCGCGAGGCCGATGCCGCGCGCCTGGAATCACTCATCTTCGGCCAGGCCACAAGGATCCACAGCAGGCCGCCGGCGTTGTAGTGTCCCACTGCGATCGCTGACCCTACACTCGGTGCGGTGTGGCACGTAACCGCCGAATCTCGGGTTACGAGGGACTGGTGGCTACTCAAATCACCCGATCGGGAGCCGATTCCACCTTCCAATAGCCGCAGGTCTGGACATTGACCGCTAACCGGCCAGATTCTGCGTCAACATCTCCTGTACATCACACTCCGAACCCCGGCCAGATCACCGCTACCCCACCTTGACCGGACCGGCGACGGGAGGGACCGGATTCGATTCCTCGGGCGGGTATCGCGCGGGACCGACTCTCCGGCTTTCGGCGGCGGAACCTCACGAAAACCTAATGGGCCCTGATTCAAGATCAGGCCATGAGTCGAGGGCCACGCTACTTCTTCACCATCGTGGCCGTGCTGAGCGCTCTTGGCACCCTGCTCGCCCTCCGAGCGGCCACGGCTTCCGGTGAGCCCGAGGCCGTGATAAAGGGACGCGGCACCGTCACTGCGCACGTCACCGGGGAGAAGCCCGGTAACCAATGCCAGATTGCCGGCAAGAAGGTCGCCGGGCCTTGGGGCACAGCGGATTCCGGCGGCACCGTGATCCTCACTCTTGAACCTGGCGGCACCCCTGTCAATCAGTTGCGGGTGATCTGTCAGGACCCATCGCGCGGCGACGTGAGTGTGCACACCGTCCGGTCTCACTGGATCACCTACGACGGAATCCTGTCCCCCATCCGACGGGCCGCCGGTAGCAAGTGGTTCAAGCAGGCGGACTCCGGGCGGCTGGGTGCTGTAGGAGTGTGCACGGCCTCGGCCGCCCGATCAGCGGCCTACCCGGAGCTCTCCTGAGCGAGCCGGCCTTGCCGAGCCGCCTTGCGGCAGTACCGATGGCATGACGTGAAGCCGGGCAATGCTGTAATTGCACAGATGCGGGTACTCGTATGCGCGGAGGAGCACAATTTCGACGCCGACTCCACCGTCGCGCCATGAACACCGGGCAAGGTTCGCTGGCGACCACGCATGGACGGCTGCGGCGGACGCGGCTGCTGCTCACCGCGCTCTTCACCGCGCTCACCGCCATCAGCCTGATCGTATTGGGAGCCGTCGCCGCTACCATCGACGACCACTCGAGGCAACAGACGCTGGACGGCAGCGTGGATCGAGTGGTCACCGGATTGGTGCGTGCAATCCGGTGGGATGATGACGGCGACATCGATCTGGACGCCTTCCACTACGACGACCTCGCACAAGGTGAAATCGCCGTCGCGGTGGTGGCGAGAGATCCGGACGGGGAGTTGCACGAGGTGTTCATCCATCAGCGCTCGGCACTGCCCGCCGATCTCCTCGAAGATGCGCAGGCGGTCGCGGAGGACGGGGATGCCGTGGTCGAAACGCTCACCACTCGATCCGGGCACCGAACCAGGGTGGCGGCCGTGCCCGTCCTCAACGCCGAGGAAAACGCCATCGGCGCGGTGATTTTCGCCGCCACCGACCCGACACCGTCCGAACGCGATCACCAGCGCCTCGTACTCGCTCTCGAGCTCGGCGGACTCGTGCTGATCGCGCTCGCGGCCTTGGCCGGACATCTCCTGTCAGGGTTGAGTATGCGGCCCGCAATGCGCGTGCTCGACGAACAGGAACGCTTCTTGTCCGAGGCCGCACACGAACTGCGGACTCCCCTGGCAACCCTGCGGCTGTATCTCGATGCCGCACTGCGCGATCCGGACGACGCCCGCCGCGCCGTCACCGATGCGCGTTCGCTCACCGATCGGATGGGCCGACTCGTCACCGGTCTACTCACCCGCACCCGCACCGAGACCGGGCTCGGCGAACTCGACCTGCAACAACTGCATCTGGACCAGTTGGTGGAGGGCGTGGTATCCGAATGCGGGATCACCGAGATCGAGGTGCACACCGAACCCACTGTGGTGCGGGCAGATCCGGACATGCTGGCCCTGGCGGTCCGCAACCTCATCGACAACGCGCTCTTACACGGCGGAACCCCGATCGAGGTGACCGTAGCCGCGGGTGCGGTATCCGTCCGGGATCACGGCCCGGGTCTGGACGCGTCGCTCACCGATCCATTCGAGCGCGGCGCGATCGGCTCGAGTGGCCGGCACGGAATCGGTTTGTCCATTGTGCGCTGGGTCGCGCAGGCGCATTCCGGCTCCGTGACCATCGGTTCCGCAGCCGGGGGCGGGGCAATCGCCACCCTGACACTTCCAGAGGTGCGGGAATGACCGGCTTTCCCAAACCCCACCCGCGACGATCCAGACGAGCCTTCGGGATGTGTTGGGGCGCTGCGTAGATGGCATAGAAGCGCGTGTGCCATGAAGAACGGAGTCCGCATACCGATGAGCCAACACATTGTCGCCTAATGCAATTCGGCGATGGCGCGTTCGAAGGCCGAGTCGTGTCCGGCGGTGAGTTCGTCGCCGAATACCGGAGTTCGGATGTCGGGCGGGACACCGGCGCCGTCATATGTCGTGCCCGCCGGGGTGAGGAATTCCTCGTTCGGCAGTGCGAAGATCCAGCCGTTCGGCAGGTGCCGTACCAACAGGTCCGAGAAGACGCCCTGCGTGTTCTCGCCGATCCGCACCGGCGCGGGCGTCCGCTGCATCATGGCCTGGGTGAACGTCTCCCCGGCACTTACCTGCGAGCCGCTGGTGAGCAGCATGATCGGTCCGGTGAAGCGCGTTCCCGCAGCCGGAGTGACGGTGAAGCGTTGCGTGGTAGTGAATTTCGCCGGATCGTCGGCATCGTTGCGGGTCCGTTTGGCATAGGCGACGAATGGTTCGGCGGTGAGCCGGGACGCCAATCGGAGCCCCAACCCATCTTCGCCACCGCGGTTCACCCTCAGATCCAGGATCAGGCCGCGGAGCGCATCGGGTCCGGACGTCCTCGACGGGGTGAGGATATCGTCGAGCGCACGATCGAGCTCGGCTGCCATACCGGCGGAGTCCCGGGCGTCGGTGTACCCGGTGAAGGCGGCTACCCGCAGATAGCCGAGGCGATCGGGCAGATCGGCGTAACCGATGACCCCATTGGCGTACGGGGTCAGCTTCCGCCCGCCGAGGTCATGCTGTTCGATGAAATCCTGAATCGTCGCGTTGTACTGCGCAGTCGGCATCACTGCTCCCGGGCGAAATCCCGAATAATGCGGCCCATCCGGAACGATGATCGCGGTGTGTGCGTCGTGCAGTGGTTCGATCATCTGCCCAAGCAGTTGGAAGAAGTCGCCATCGGTCAGGTCCTGGCGTACCCGCGCGCGGAAATCATCCCGAAGGTGCGTCCAGTCGTACCCCTTGGCGACGAAGAACGGGTAGTTGTCATGGTAGGTCTGCCAGAACACATCGAAGTTCGCCAACCGATCGTTCGATGCGGCGGCCGTGCAATCCTTCGGCAGCGCGGCGACTCTGGTAAGTCCGCGGTCGCCGACAGCGCCCTCGGGCTGCAGCCGAGCCGAGTCACTCCGCCGCGGTGAGAACAGCACCGCGGCAAGGCCGGGTCTATCACTCGTGGGCGCGAATCTCGTGTCGCCGTTCGCCTCCGACTGCGTCTCGACAAGATCGCCACCGTTCCGGCAACTGATCTTGGTTGTCTCATAGACGACCATGTGGTCGCCGGTGATGCTCAGCGTCGTCCCATAGCCATCCATCTGCCACACGCCGTCACGCGACCATTGCTCGGGTCGGCTGGTGCAGGCACTGCTCAGTCCACAAACAGTCGCCAACGCGATGCTCACCACGAGCCGGGTACTCGCCGATCCACGCATACTCTGTTCCCCAGTGTCCGCAGTTCTTTCGGATCAGCTGACCGTATTCCGACCCGAACATCGGAGCATCCAGGAAATCCCGGAAATCGAACGAACGCGGGTCACCCGTCAGGAGGATCGTCAAATACTCCTTTGGAGCGACACCGGGCCAGCTGCAATTCGTCTCGCGAGTGATACGTGAGGGGTTCCCACCCGTCACCGTGATGCCGGGCGAGCCGCAGTCCGATCCTCAGTCTCTCGTTGACGCTATTCGATTCACACTTCAGGAATCGTGGCAATGCGAACGTCGAGGCCGAGGGACCTCAGTTGATCGTACTGCCGGACAAGGTTGACCTTGGAAAACGTGAAAAGCGTTTGGGTGGTGAATGGTTGACGATGACCAAGAGCGACCACGACCTCGCGAATAGGCCCTCCACGGATGGCGCCGCCGGAGAGCGATTCGATCCGTTGGCGCCAGGCGTCGCGCGCCCACTCGTCACGAGCCAGCGCTTCCGCGGAGACCAGCGCCTGCGCCAGAAGGTGACTCACCCGGTCCGACTTGTACGCCCGCTTGACGTGGATCAGCGTGCCAGGCGGACGGAAGATGTCGCAAGGCTCTATTCCTCCGCGGGCGTGAAGGGGTGTGCTGATCAGCTTGCGATCGAGGAGCAACCCCCCGACCGATGTTGCGGCACGGCTGTTGTAGCCGTCCTCTTTTTCGCTCCTGGGCCACGGCGGAAGAGTGAAAGACGGTCGCTGCGCGAGGATATCGTCCACCCGCTGGTCGATGCGTTCACGATAGTGATCGTCCATGAGGAACCACTGTCCATCGTGCAAGCAGTACCGGTGCTGGTTGTCCAGCACCTCGAATGCGAGCCATCGTCGGAGTGCCACCGGTGGCGACAAGGCGGACTCCGGCGACCGATCCGGATCGCTGAAGAGCTGCAGGGTGATAGTCCCGAGCCGATTGAGAATCTCATGCGGTGACTTGCCCTCGAACCAGGCCAGCACTGCTCCGATGTCAGGTAGGTCATCATCGGTACGCGCGCGGTGGTCGCCGAAACCGGTGGCCTTGTAGCAAGCGACGTGGCCGGTCAGGTCGAGACGTTCGTGCGGCAGACTGATCCCGATCGGTTCGTCTGTTGCCCCGCTGAGTCGTTGAGCGAGTTGCTTCTCGAAGCCTTCGACGGCGGGATTTCCCGGCTTCAGTGCGGCCAGCTGCTCGATACTCTCCAGGCCGTTCTGCACAGGCTGAGTGAGTAGTCGCGTGAGAGCGCGTAGGTCCTCGATGAGCTCTGCCGGTCGCTTCGCCAGCGGCAGGCTCAGCGAGTCAGCGGCTCTGAGCGGGACGACCTTGTCGCCGATGCGGAGCTCGGGGATGCGCGCTTTCGCCTCGATCCTGCTGATCACCTCGCCGTACCCGTCGACGCCCAGGTCGAGCACATTGCTTCCATTAGGCAGCGTGCTCCGATCTACGCGCGCACGATGGTCGAGCACCGTTTTGGTTATCGAACGTATCTCACTGGCCAGGGCAGAACGCGCAACGATCCGAGTCCCGAACCGGAAGTCGATTCGCTCATTGTCGAGCATATGAAAGCCCACACCCCAAGTCAGCGCCCAAAGGTTATCGGGCGACTCGGAGATCAGCAGCACGGCGCCCGGGGAGTGACTTCGAAACGGTAGCTCAATTCCGGTAAGGGCGGCGATGTCGGCGGTCCATTTGCTCGCCGTGTCGAAGGCCCCGTATGCCAGAAGCGCATCGAGGTTCTCGACGGATGCTTCTCGAATGTCGAACGATTCCGACGGCGCCCGGAACTGCTCCTGGAGCCCCTTGATCAAGGTGGTCCCTTCCGCGAAGCGATAGAGCGTCACACGCTTACACGGGGAGACGCGGCTGGTGGTCATCCCGCACTGCCTTTCCTCGGATGACGCGCGTGGCATCACCCCGGTTGAAAGGTATCTCTGCTGGTAGAAGCCAAGTCCCGACCGATTCAAAATCATCTAGCGAACACCCAGGAAACCATGGTCCATTCGTGTCCGTCACTGACATTGCGTGCCATCACACCGGCCCGAGCAGAACGAGCCACGCCGTCGTCGCCCCCCCGTGAAATTTGCTCGCGGCACCAATCGAGCCCCGAACCAAGATGGTCCGGGGCTCGATCGAGGGTAATCGCCCATGATGATCGCTCAGCATGTTTGACGACGCCGGACAGTACACGTTGGGCACCAGGGTCGCGCCGATCGTCTACCGCGACACGCACACCGTCTGGACACTATTCCGAGGAGCCAATGCGGCAGCGCCGACGAGACGTCTCCAGATGCTATTCGTCGTTGGGGTCGATCCTCCTGCGGATTGTCGGCTCGGCGGACTCCGGCGTGGAGTCGCTGTCGCTGACCGACGGGTCCGAATCGGACCGGGAGCTCTCTGTTGGCACGATCGGCGTTGCGGGATTCAGGGAATCCGAGTCATCATCGGGCTCGGGCATCAGAAACGCGAAGCCGCCTATCAGAAGTGCGAGGGCAGCGGCGATGAGACAGATTCGTCGGATCGGGTGCGACCGCGGCTGGGCATCAGGGGTTGGCGCGACGGGGATCTGATCGGGTGAGCCGACCATCGGCGGCACGCTGTGGACGCGGTACGGAAACCGGGAAATCGACGGCATATCCGGGGAGTCGGGCCGTTCGAGAAGTTTGGTGCGGTCGAGGTCCGCAGTCGCGCGCACTGTTCTCGCGGTTCGGGAGGAGGGCGGGCGAAGGACCCGTGTCTGCGGTTCCAGGATCTCGGTCATCATTGTCGTCTCGACTTCGAGCGCGCGTTTCGCGGCCGACGCAAGATCACCCGCGCTGGCATAGCGGTCGGCCGGGTCCTTCGCCAGACCACGCGCGATCACGTCGTCGAACCCGGCGGGCACGCTGGGCCGAATCGTGCTCGGCCGTGGCGGTTTAGCATTGAGATGCCCGCTAACCTGCCGCTCCAGCGTCTGTCCAGGATAGGGCGACGACCCGGCCAAACATTCGTGCAGCACGCACGCCAACGCGTAGATATCGGACTGAGCCGATGCGTGTCCGGTGCTGAACCGTTCGGGTGCCATGTAGCTGAAGGTGCCGATCGCGCTCCCTGCGCGGGTGATCCCGAGTTCGCCTGCCGAGCAAGCGATTCCGAAGTCGATCAGGTATACGAAATCCCGGGCGCCGACCAGGATATTGGAAGGTTTGACATCCCGGTGCACCAGGCCACCCGCATGCGCGGCATCGAGCGCGGCCGCCACCTGGTCGATGATCGATACCGCCGCGGCAGGCTCCATCGGCCCACGCTCACGGAGCAGAGTGTGCACATCGACACCCTCGATCAGGCGCATGTCCAGATACAGCCGACCCTCGATCTCGCCGTAATCATGGATCGGAACCACATGAGGTTCCCGAAGGCCTGCCGCGGCATGGGCTTCGCGACGGAACCGCTCCCGGAACTCCGGGTTGGCGGCAATATGCTCGTGGAGTACCTTGAGCGCCACGACCCGGTCGGTGTGGGTATCGAAGGCACGGTAGACCTTCCCCATGCCACCCGAACCGATGACCCCTTGTAAGCGATAACGCCCGAACGCGATGTCGTCCACGTTTTCTTCGGCCTTTCCTTCCTGGGGCGGACGCCGACGACCGACCGGGCAATTGTTCAGAGTTGCGCTCGGACCGTACTCGGCTCCGAATGAAGAAACCGTGAGGCCGGAAGCATTGACCTCAGCGGGACTTGTCAGCAGGTCTCGCCGTCCGCATCGGAACAGCGTCACGATCGATCGAATCCGCCAACCGC